>JALYWY010000049.1 GCA_030852475.1 Actinomycetota bacterium
CCTGCCCTGCCAGGCCGTACCGGGCGCCAGCAGGCGATAAGGGCGTGCTGACCCAAGATCTGGAGGCTCTGCTGACGCGGGTGGCGCGCCCGGGGGGTTAAGGCAAGGGGGCGGTGGGCAGCCGTCGCTGCCAGTTCGGGCGCAGGTAGGCCTCCTTGAAGCCCGCCTTGAGGATGTTGCGATAGCTCGCCGACGGCCGGCCCGGCACGCGCTCCCCGGTCTCCACGAAGAGGGTGTGGCAGCCGGCCTCGGCGGCGTCGCAGATGCGCCGGTGCAGGAGCGCGGTCTGGCAACCCCGGCCGCGCGCCCCCTCGAGGGTGGCGGCGACTCCGAACTCGGCGATGCCGTCGTCGATCAGCATCGCCGCGCAGCCCTGGGCCTGCCCGCCGATCCTGGCGACGTAGCAGCGCCACCCCTCCCGGCCCGGCAGGTGGGCGAAGAGCTCCGCCCCCCAGGCCGGCAGGTCGAAGCCGATCGCGGCGATCGTCCCGAACGGCTCCTCGTCCGGCTCGCTCAGCTCGACCACCTCGACGTCCTTCGGCGCGGGGAACCGCGGCGGGTGCGGGTCGCGGGTGAACTTCATCCAGGCGTAGGCGGGCTCGAACCTGTTCTCCTGCAGCCAGGCCTCGGCGGTGGCGGAGCCAGGGAGCGCGGGGGTGACGGGGACATAGGGGGCGACGCCGCGCGCCTCGGCCCACTCGGCGGCCGCAGCGAGGTCCTCCGCTCCGGGGCCCTCGGCCGCGCCAAGGAGCAGGTTCAGCATCCCGGCCCGGGGGAGGTCGGCGGCTATCGATGCCTGGATCCGGCCGAAGTTCCGCAGCTCGACGCCGTGCTCCTTGGCCACCTCCCGCGGAACCGACTCCCAGACGTCGCGCCAGAAGCGCCGCTCGGCGCGATCTAGCGCGGCAGGGTCCATTGCACGTATCGGCTCGGCTTTCCCTGTCGCCAGCAGCGAATGCCGCCGCTCCTGCGGCTGCAGGCGTAGCCGCTCGGCGCCGTTCCCGAGAGGTGCCGCATCCGCGCCAGGTTGCCGGCTTTGCGGCAGCCCATCTGCCGGAAGGCGAAGACGTAGCGGGTCGAGCCGATCGTGAGCGCCCGGCAGTTGGCGCTGATGCTGAGAGCGGGCGGGACAGGTGGGGGCTGCAAGGTGGGGGCCGTGTTCGCGTGGAGGATCGCTTCTTCGGCTTCTTTGACCGGGTCGAAGCCGAACTGGAAGGAGAGGAACGAACTGCTGCCTCCGCCGATGAATATCCCGCTCGGAGGAGGTTCGAAAGTCTTTTCGACGCGCTCCCAGAAGACGATTACCTGCCCGCGGCAGCCTTCAAGAGGGAAGGACTGAGGGGGTGCCGAGTAGGTGCCGTTGCCCGTCTGGGGGCCGCTGCTGAAGACGACCTGCGACTCCGGCGTGCTCGGATTGCACCGCGTGGCGGGGTCCGAGCTCAGGACGCCTTTCACTTCCCAGGTGCAGTTGGACTCGTCGGGTTCGGTGTCGCAGCCGTCGAAGGTGTGGACGAGCTTCTGGATCGTCGCCGTCGTGAACTGGTCGTCGACGGCAATCAGCACTTCGCCCCTGTCGTAGGAAGCCTCGTAGGTCTCCTCGGCAGAGGCCGGGGTGGGAGTCAGCAGCAACGCTGCCATGGCGGCACCCAGGAAGAGGCGCAGGATCGCTCGGCCGGTCGGCATCGGCGCAGGATAGAGGCGAAGCGTGCGCCAGAACGGAAAAGGGCCCCGTCCGGGGCCCTTTGTTTCCGAAGGACGTACCACCAGAGAGTGCTAAGTCGCTGGCTCGTCGGTCCTCAAGTCTTGAAGCACGCCCTAATAAACACTGGCGGGGCCTAAAGGTTGCACTGCTTGCATCGGCGCTTGCAGGAGAACCTTTAGCCACCGGCCAGCCTTCTCCTCCTCGTTGCTAGATTCAGTGCCCCGGGCGTTTAGCTCAGTTGGGAGAGCGCCAGCTCGACAAGCTGGAGGTCACTGGTTCGAGCCCAGTAACGCCCATCTCGGATCGGCAGGTAGTCGCTTCTCATCGGCGAAAGAAGCGCTGTGAAGCGCCTGCGGGCACATCTCACCTATGCGAACGTCGTCTCGACGCTCTGCCTTTTCCTGGTCCTCGGGGGCGGCGCCGCGGTCGCCGTCAGCACCGTGCTGCCGAAGAACAGCGTAGGGACCAAGCAGCTGAAGAAAGGCGCGGTCACGCCGGTCAAGCTGAGCGAGGCCTCGAAGGCGACCCTGACCGGGCCGGAAGGACCGCGAGGCCCGGAGGGGCCCCCGGGGCAGGAAGGTCGTCGCGGGCCGGAAGGCCCGCAGGGCGACCCGGGCGAGGTCCTCTTCCCGCCGGCGCTCCCCTCGGGCCAGACCCAGAAAGGCGCCTACGGGATCGCGAGCACCCGGGCCAACAAAGAAGGGGGCGCGTTCTACCCGGGGGTCCAGGTCTCCTATCCGGTCCCACTCTCGTTTACCCCGACCATCAACGTCATCGAGAAAGACGGCCCTCCAACCGCGAACTGCCCTGGAGACGTTTCCAACCCAACCGCTACCGCCGGCAACCTCTGCCTCTACGCCCAGCAGGAAGGCGTGCCGCTGGAAGTCGAAAACATCCCCGCCTCCGGCCGCTTCGGCTTCATGGTGTTCCCAGAAGCGGAAGAAGGGTTCAACTACCAGGTCACCGGGACCTGGGCGGTTACTGCGCCCTAGCTCGGGCCTCGCCGGGCTGGTCTCTAGGGTCGGGGCCTGATGATCGGGACGTACGCGGCGGTGGCCGCGATCTGCGTGGCTTCACTCGCTACCGGACAGGCGGCGCTTGCCCTCTGCGGCGTGCGGCGCTGGTCGTGGCTGGCGCCCGCCGTAGGGCTGGCGCTGCTGCTGGCGGCTTGCTGGGGGACGGTGCGGCTGCCCGGGGACGGAGTGGTGTCCGCTCTCGTCGTTCTGGCGCTGACGGTTGCCTCGATGGCGTACCTGCGAGGCCGCGTCGAGGGGGCGGGGGAGGCGCTGCGTGTGGGGTGGCCGGTTGCGCTGGGGGCGCTGATCGCCTGCTCGCTCCCGTTCGCGGTCGAGGGCCACTTCGGCATCCTCGGCACCAGCTTCAACCCGGACATGTCGCAGCACCTGCTGGCGACGGACCGACTCGCCGACGGCGTCGGTTCACAGCTGTTGAACCAGGGATATCCGCTGGGCCCGCACGCGGTCGTCGTCGCCCTGAACAAGGGGCTTGGGATCGGTCTCGTCCAAGGCTTCAGCGGCCTCACGATCGCCGTCGCGATCCTCGCCTCGCTGACCGCATTGGCCGCGTTTCGGGATCTACCGGCGATCCCCCGCACCGCCGCCGCCCTGGTCGTCGGCCTCACCTACGTAGTCGCCTCCTACTTCGCCCAGGGTGCCTTCAAGGAGACGATGCAAGCCCTCTTCCTCCTGGCTTTCGTGCTGGCTCTACGCGAGGCAGACCGAAGCTGGAGCGATCTGACCTTGCGCTACGTCCCAGCAGCCCTCATCGCCGCCGGCTCGATCTACGCCTACAGCTTCCCGAGCCTGGTCTGGCTGGCCCCAACCTTCGTCCTCTGGTGCCTAGCCACTTTCGCTCCTGCCGGGGGTGGCCGGGTGAGGGGACCCCGAGCATCCAGCGCAGGGGTCCCCGGAGGCCGGACGGGCCCCCCGGCCCGGGCGCTCGGTCTTGCGGCAATCGTCTTCGCCATCGGAGTCCTCCCCGAGCTAGGCCGCATGCTCGACTTCAAACGCTTCGAGACCTTCGACCCCAACGGCCCCGGCCTCGGCAACCTCTTCGGCCAGATCTCCCCGTTCGAGGCGCTGGGGATCTGGCCTTCGGGCGACTTCCGGCTTGCCCCCGGAGACGGGGCGGTGCCCGCGGCCGGCTACTACCTCGGCATCGCCTTCGCGCTGGCGCTCTTCGCCTACGGGCTGGTGCAGCTCTGGCGCGGTCGCGAGCGGGCGATTCTCGCGGGCGTCGGGGCAGCCGCCCTCGCCTATACCGCCGCCCGCCTCGGCGGCACGCCCTATACGGCCGCCAAGGCGATCGAGATCGGCGCGCCGCTCGTTGCCCTGGCGATCCTGCTGCCGCTTCTTTCTTCCCGACAGCTATGGGCTCGGGCCGCTGCTGCATTGTTCGTCGCCGCCGCGGGCGCCTGCTCGCTTCTGGCCCTCGCCAACGCGCCCGTCGGCCCGACCTCCTACTCCTCGACGCTCGCCGACTACCGCAAGCTCGTCGGCGAAGGGCCGACGCTGGTGGTCGCCTCACCGCGGCTCCTCGAAGAGGAACACGGGGTCCCGTACCTCTCCTGGGAACTGCGCGGCGGTCGCGTCTGCATCCGCGCGGCCGGAGCGGAGGAGGGGCTGCCGCCGGGGATTCGCTTCGTGATCTTCGAAGGCCTGGAAGAGGACGTCGACTGGACCCTGCGCAAGGTGGCGGATCCGATTCCCGGCGAGAGCCCCTGCCCGCTGATCGCGGTCCGCCAGGCGCGGCAGGGTCCCGCGCGCTGAAGTCCCCGTACCATTGCCACGCATGGAGGCCGCGACCGAGAAGACCACCTTCACCCTGCCCGACGGCAAGCCGCTGGAGCTGCCGGCCGGGGCGACCGGCGCCGACGCGGCGGCGGCGATCGGACCCGGACTCGCCAAGGCGGCGCTGGCGATCAAGGTCGGCGGCGAGCTGCGCGATCTCTCGGCGCCGCTGCCCGCCGGCGGCGGCGAGGTGGCGATCCTCACCGACCGCGACCCCGAGGCGCTGGAGCTGATCCGCCACGACGCCGCCCACGTGATGGCGGAGGCGGTCGTGGAGCTGTTCCCGGGCACGAAGGTGACGATCGGGCCGCCGATCGAGTCGGGCTTCTACTACGACTTCGAGTTCCCGCCCGGTACCAAGATCACCGAAGAGGACCTGCCGAAGATCGAGGCGGCGATGCAGGAGCACATCTCCGCCGACGAGGAGTTCAGCCGCCGCGACGTTCCCGTCGACGAGGCGATCGAGCTGTTCCGCTCCCAGGACCAGGGCTTCAAGGTCGAGCTGATCGAAGACCTCGTCCGCGACGAGGGCGTGGAGACCGTCTCCCTTTACCGCAACGGCCCCTTCGAGGATCTCTGCCGCGGCCCTCACGCCCCCTCGACCGGCCGCATCAAGGCGATCAAGCTGAGCTCGGTCGCCGGCGCCTACTGGCGCGGCGACGAGGAGCGCGAGAGCCTCACCCGTATCTACGGCACCGCTTTCTTCTCGAAGAAGGACCTCGAGCAGCACCTGGAGCGGATCGAGCAGGCCAAGGAACGCGACCACCGTCGCCTCGGTCCCCAGCTCGGCCTCTTCATGCTGCGCAAGGAGGCGCCGGGGATGCCGTTCTGGCTGCCGAACGGGACGACGCTGCTGCGCACGATCGAGGGCGAGGTCCGCGAGCAACTGCGCAAGCGCGGCTATGAGGAGATCAAGACGCCGCACGTGATGGACGTCGACCTCTGGCACCGCTCCGGCCACTGGGACAACTACCGCGAGAACATGTACTTCTCGGAGTGGGGGGATCGGGAGTACGCGCTGCGGCCGATGAACTGCCCGGGCGCCTGCCTCGTCTACGGCTCCGATCGCCACTCCTACCGGGAGCTGCCGTTGCGCGTGGCGGAGTTCGGGCAGGTCTCCCGCGCCGAGCGCGAGGGCGTGCTCCACGGATTGCTCCGCGTTCGCGCCTTCACCCAGGACGACGCCCACATCTACTGCACCCCCGACCAGATCGTCGGTGAGGTGACGAGCGTCTGCGAGGGCATCGACGAGCTCTACGACCGTTTCGGCTTCGAGGACGTCCGGGTGGAGCTCTCGACCCGGCCGGAGAAGTCGATCGGCTCCGACGAGCAATGGGAGCAGGCGACGGAGGCGCTGCGCTCGGCGCTCGAGAGCCAGGGGCGCGAGTACCAGCTCAATCCCGGCGACGGCGCCTTCTACGGGCCGAAGATCGACTTCCACGTCACCGACGCCCTCGGCCGCTCCTGGCAGTGCGGCACCTGCCAGGTCGACTTCTTCATGCCCGAGCGCTTCGACCTCTATTACACGGACCAGAACGACGATCAGCAGCGGCCGGTGATGATCCACCGCGCCCTGCTCGGCTCGATGGAGCGCTTCGCCGGGATCCTGATCGAGCACTACGCCGGCCGCTTCCCGGTCTGGATGGCGCCGATGCAGGCGGTCGTGCTGCCGATCTCCGACCGCCACAACGACTATGGCCACCGGGCCTTCGAGCAGCTGCGCGAACTCGGGGTTCGCGTCGCGATCGACGACCGCTCCGAGTCGATCGGGAAGAAGATCCGGGACGCCTCGACGATCGGGCTCTACCCCTACATGCTGGTGGTCGGCGACCGCGAGGAGGAGAACGAGGCGGTCTCCGTCCGCTCCCGCGGCGAGGGCGACCTGGGGGAGATGCCGCTGCGCGAGTTCGCCGCCCGGGTCGAGACCGAGGCAGCCGAGCGCTGACCCCTCTATACTGCGCCGAACTTGATCGTAGGCACCGAACATCACCACCGCCGCCGCTGAGCGCCCCGTGCCTGCTTACCGTCTCGTCCTCTTGAAGTCCCACCTTCGATAGTGCCGGTTCCGCGCAGGTTCGATCGGCGCCCTCCAGAGCGCGACACGACGCGGGTCAACGAGCGGATCCGTGTCCCGAAAGTGCGCCTGATCGGCGCCGACGGCGAGCAGCTGGGGATCGTCGACACCAGCGAGGCGATGCGCAAAGCCCAGGACGCGAACCTCGACCTGGTCGAGGTGGCGCCGAACTCGAAGCCGCCGGTCACCCGCCTGCTCGACTACTCGAAGTACAAATACGAACAAGAGCAGAAGCAGAAGGCCGCGCGCAAGCACCAACAGCAGGTCAACGTGCGCGAAATCAAGCTGCGGCCGAAGATCGCGACGCACGACTACGAGACCAAGAAGGGCCACGTCGAACGCTTCCTCAAGCACAAGGACAAGGTCAAGGTGACGATCATGTTCCGCGGGCGCGAGCAGGCCCACCCCCAGCGTGGCCGGGACCTGCTGCAGAAGCTCTTCGAGGATCTCGACGGGCTCGCCGTGATCGAGTCGGCGCCGCTGCAGGAAGGGCGCAACATGAGCATGCTGCTCGGCCCCAGCAAAGAGGTCGACAAGATCGCCGGCGGCGATCAGGCCGACACGGCGGCCGAGTCCGACGCGCCGGCCGAGTCCGACACGCCGCCGAGCCCTAGCTGAGGATTACGTCGGCGATCCGCTCCGCCGCGTGCCCGTCCCAGAGGGGCGGCGGCTCCGACGGTGCGTCGCCTCGTCTCGTCAGGGCCTGTGGGATGCCGGCGATCGCCGCGGGGTCGAGGCCAAGCAGGGTGTTGGTGCCGGCACGGATCGTCACCGGCCGCTCGGTGTTGTCGCGCAGGGTGAAGCAGGGGATGCCGAGGTAGGTCGTCTCCTCCTGGATGCCGCCGGAGTCGGTGAGGACGGCGCCGGCGTCGGCGACCAGGGAGAGGAAGTCGAGGTAGCCGAGCGGGTCGGTGAGGAGCAGGCCGGGGGTCTCGGGCTCCAGTCCTTCCATCATCTTGCGGGTGCGGGGGTGGACCGGGAAGACGACCGGCATCTGCTGGGCCAGGGCGGCGAGCTGGGAGACCGTCTCGCCGAGCAGCGGCCCGTCGACGAGGGCGGGGCGGTGGAGGGTGACGAGGGTGTAGGAACCCGGCTCGGCTCCGAGCCGGGCGGCCGAGCCGGCGGCCCGAATCCGCTCCTCCAGCGCGACCAGGGTGTCGATCATCGTGTTGCCGACCATGTGCATCCGCTCCCCCGGGATGCCTTCGGCGCGAAGGTTCTCGCTTGCCTCGTCGCTGTGGAGGAAGAGCCACTCGGCGAAACGGTCGGCGACGATCCGGTTCACCTCCTCGGGCATCGTCATGTCGAAGCTGCGCAGGCCGGACTCGATGTGGGCGACCGGGATCCCCATCTTCGCCGCGGTCAGCGCCGCCGCCAGGGTCGAGTTGACGTCGCCGGGGACCATCACCAGGTCCGGCCGCTCCTCCAGCAGGACCGGCTCGAGCCGCTCCATCGTCCGCGCCGTCTGCGTTGCGTGGCTGCCCGAGCCGACTTCCAGCATGTGGTCGGGGGCGGGGACGCCCAGCTCCTCCAGGAAGACATCCGACATCAGGCGGTCGTAGTGCTGGCCGGTGTGGACGATCGCGTGGCGGCCCTCCGGATGGCGCTCGCGCAGGGCCCCGATTACCGGGGCGGTCTTGACGAAGTTAGGCCGCGTTCCGACGACGTAGAGAATGCGCATCGCGGCGCCAGCGTATGACAGGAATCTGACAACGTTCCGCCAGAAGCGCTTCGTCTGCTTCAATAGCGGACCCGATGCCGAAGATGAAAACCCATTCCGGCGCCAAGAAGCGCTTCAAGAAGACCGCCAAGGGCAAGCTCCGCGGCCGGCGCGCTTTCTCCAGCCACATCCTGGAGAAAAAGTCGCCGAAGCGGAAGCGGAAGATGGCGAAGCCGGTGGAGATCTCGCCGAACGACGTGAAAAAGGTCCGGACCCTGCTCGGAGGCGGCAAGTGAGCCGCGTCAAGCGCAGCGTCCACGCGCGCAAGAAGCGCCGCAAGGTGCTGAAGGAAGCGAAGGGCTACTTCGGCCGCAAGCATTCCTCCTACCGCTTCGCCAAAGAGCAGGTGCAGCGGTCGGGGATGTACGCCTACCGCGACCGGCGCAACAAAAAGCGGACCTTCCGCCGGCTCTGGATCACCCGGATCAACGCCGCTGCGCGCCTCGAGGGCATGAGCTACTCCGAACTGATGCACGGCCTCAACAAAGCCGAAGTCGAGGTGAACCGGAAGATGCTGGCCGAGATCGCCGTCTCCGACCGCGACGCCTTTCGCCGATTTGTGGAGCTAGCCCGGGAGGGTGCGGCCGCCTGACGGCACACCGACATTCCTCTCTCCCGGGCGGGCCGAATTTCGGCCCGCTTTTTCGTTCCAGGAGAAGAAACCGCCGAGAAGAAGAACCGCGAAGACAAGATGATCGAAAGCCCGCACAACGAGAAGCTGAAGCTGGTCCGCAAGCTGCGCGACCGCAAGCACCGCGAGCGCGAGGGCCTGTTCGCGACCGAGGGAGAGGACCTGCTCGCGGCGGGGTTGGCGGCTGGGGTGGAGCCGCGGTCCGTGCTCGTCGCCGCCGGCTCGGGCCTCGAGGGCGAGGAGGTCGAGCCGAGGCTGCTGGCGGACGTCTCCACGCTCGGCTCCGGGACGCGGGTGATCGCGATCTGGCCGATCGCCTGCCCCACGCAGTCGTCCCCGCATGCCGGGGGCAACTGCGCATGCCTCTACCTGCACGGCGTGGCTGACCCCGGCAACGTCGGGACGATCATCCGCACCGCCGACGCGTTGATCGAGGGACCCGTCGTCCTCGGACCCGATTGCGCCGATCCGTTTTCACCCAAGGCGGTGCGGGCGAGCATGGGCTCGATCTTCAGCCGGCCGCCGCGCCGGGCCGGCGTGGAGGAGACGCCGGAGCCGCGGGCGGCGCTGGTGGCCCATGGCGGCGAGGGCCTCGAGGCGCTCGACGGCGCCGCCACCCTCTGCCTCGGCGCCGAGCGGGAGGGACTGCCAGACGAGGTGCTCGGCGCCTGCTCGGTTCAAGCCACGATTCCCTTGCGTCCCGGCGGCGCCGAGTCACTCAACGTCGCTGCGGCCGCTGCGATCGCCGCTCAGCGGCTATCTTCGCTCGCCATGACGGAGGCCCAGCCCGATGCTTGAGCGGATCGAGGAGATCAGGGCCGAGGCAGGCGCGGCGATCGAGGGAGCCAAAAGCAGCGCCGAGCTCGAGGAGCTGCGGGTCCACTACCTGGGCCGCAAAGCCGAGTTGACGAGCATCCTGCGCGGGATCTCAGAGCTGCCCCAGGAGGAACGGGGGCAGGTGGGCGGTGGCGCCAACCGCGCCCGCAAGGAGCTGGAAACGCTGCTGGAGGCGAGCGCCGAGCGGCTTGACGCCTCCGAGCTGGAAACGCAGCTGGCCGAGGACCGGATCGACGTCACCTTGCCGGGGGCGCCGCCGCGGCCGGTCGGCCACCCGCACCTGATCGCCCGCACCACGCGGCTGATCGAGGACACGATGATCGGCCTCGGCTACCACGTCGCCGAAGGGCCGGAGATCGAGCACGACTACTACAACTTCACCGCGCTCAACCACCCGCCCGGCCACCCGGCGCGGATGCTCCAGGACACCTTCTACGTCCAGTCGCACCCGGAGGTGCTGCTGCGCACCCACACCTCGCCGATGCAGGTGCGCTCGATGGAGGCGCAGCCGCCCCCGATCTTCGTCGTCGTCCCCGGCAAGGTCTACCGGCGCGACTCCGACGCCACCCACAGCCCGATGTTCCACCAGGTCGAGGGATTGGCGATCGCCGAGGGGCTGACCCTCGCCGACCTGAAGGGGACGCTGCTGGCGATGTGCCGGGCGCTGTTCGGGGAGGAGCGCGAGCTGCGCCTGCGCCCGCACTTCTTCCCCTTCACCGAGCCGAGCGTCGAGGTCGACGTCTCCTGCTTCCAGTGCGGTGGCAGCGGCACGCTGGAGGGCGGCGAGCGCTGCAACCTCTGCAAGGGCCAGGGCTGGATCGAGATCCTCGGCGCCGGCATGGTCGACCCCAACGTGCTCGGCTTCGTCGAGGGCCACGGCTACGACGCCGGGCAGGTCCAGGGCTTTGCCTTCGGGATCGGCGTCGAGCGGGTGGCGATGCTGCGCCACGGCGTCCCCGACCTGCGCCGCTTCTTCGACAACGACGTGCGGATGCTGGAGCAGTTCTCATGAGGTGTTGGGCATGAGAGTCCCGTACTCCTGGCTGCGCGAGTACTGCGACCCGGGCATGGAGCCGGCCGAGCTTGCCGACCGCCTGGTGATGACCGGGACCGAGGTCGAGCGGGTCGAGGCGGTCGGTCCGCCCTCGGCGGAGGGCTTCGTCGTAGGCAAGGTCGTCAAATGCGAGAAACACCCCAGGGCCGACCGGCTCAGCGCCTGCATGGTGGACACCGGCGACGGCGAGCGGCCGATCGTCTGCGGCGCCCCCAACGTCGCCGCTGGTCAGACGGTGGCCGTCGTCCTGCCCGGGGCGACGATGCCGGGCGGGATGAAGATCCGCAAGGCGAAGCTGCGGGGCGTTCCCTCCGAAGGGATGATCCTCTCGGCGGCCGAGCTCGAAATCGCGGAGGAGGCCGAAGGGATCATGGTCCTCGACGAGGGGCCGGCGCCCGGCACCCCGCTGTCGGAGGTGCTGCCGCTGGGCGAGCCGGTGCTGGAGATCGAGGTGACCCCGAACCGCAGCGACTGCTTCGGCGTCCACGGCGTCGCCCGCGAGGTGCACGCGATCACCGGCGCCCCGCTTGCCGCCGATCCCTGGGCCGAGGACGCGCCGGCCGAGGGCGAGGGCGAGGTGCCCGACTACGCCTCGGTCGCGGTCGAGGTGCCGGAGCTCTGCCCGCGCTTCACCGCCCGCGTCTTCACCGACGTCGAGATCGGCCCCTCGCCGCTCTGGCTGCAGGCGCGGTTGGCGGCGGCCGGACAGCGGCCGATCAACAACGTCGTCGACATCACCAACTACGTGATGCTGCTGACCGCGCAGCCCTTGCATGCGTTCGACCTCGACGAGGTCCCCGGCGGCGAGCTGATCGTCCGCACCGCCTCCGACGGCGAGAAGATGACCACCCTGGACGGCGTCGAGCGCAGCTTCGACGCCGAGACCGTTCTCGTCTGCGACCGCGAGGGACCCTCGGGGGTCGCCGGGATCATGGGCGGCCAGCGGTCGGAGGTGTCGGAGGGGACGACGCGGGTCTTGCTCGAGGTGGCGAACTGGAACGGGACCAACATCCTCCGCACCTCGCGGATGCTGGGCCTGCGCTCGGAGGCTTCGGCCAGGTTCGAGAAAGGGCTGCACCCGGAGCTCTGCATGCGGGCGCAGCGGATCGCCTCGCGGCTGCTGGTCGAGCTCTGCGGCGCCAGGCTGGTGCCGGGGACGATCGACGTCACCGGCGAGATTCCCGAGCCGCATCGCCTGCGGCTGCGCGCGGCCCGGGTGAAAGGCCTGCTGGGAATGGAGATCTCACAGGCGGATCAGCAGACCTACCTGGAGCGGCTCGGCTTCGGGGTGCAGGCCGATGCCGAGGACCTCGAAGTCGTCGTCCCGCCCGACCGCCACTACGACGTCACCCGCGAGGCCGACCTGATCGAGGAGGTGGCGCGGGTCCACGGCCTCGACGAGCACCTGCCGACGACCCTTCCCTCGGCCGGCAGCGCCGTCGGGGGGCTGAGCCGCGAGCAGCGGCTGCGCCGGCGGGCCGAGGACGCCCTCCGCGACATCGGCTTCGACCAAGCCGTCGGTTGGAGCTTCACCGACCCCGGTGAGGCCGGGCGCCTGCGCATTCCCGTCGGTGATCCGCGGTCCAAGCCCGTCCTGCTCGCCAACCCGCTCTCGGAGGAGCTATCGGCGATGCGGACGACCCTGCTCGGCTCGCTGCTCGACATCGCCGCCCGCAACGTCGCCCGCGGCGCCGGCAGCTTCGCCCTCTTCGAATCCACCCGCGTCTATCTGACCGAAACGCCGACGGGCCTAAAACGCTCGGATATAGAGCGGAATCGGACCATCGACCCGCTGGCGGGGCGCTTCGCCGGGGACCAGCCGGCGCCGTTCGCGGAGCCGCACCGGTTCGCGGGGATCGCGGTTGGGGCGCTTTCCCCGCGGTCGTGGCGCGGGGGCGGGGAACCGGCCGACTTCTTCGCTCTCAAGGGGAGCCTGGAAGCGCTGGCGCTGCAACTGGGAGTCGAGCTTGGTTTCGCTCCTGCGGAGGAGCCCTTCCTGCACCCTGGGCGCTCCGCGGCTGTTTCCGTGGGCGAGGAGCCGGCCGGCTGGCTCGGCGAGGTGCATCCGTTGGTCTGCCGGACCTGGGACCTCGATGCCGCCGTCGCCTTCGAACTCGAGGCGGCGCCGCTGATCGCGGCCGCGACGCTCGGCGAGGAGTCCTACGAGGACGTCACCACCTTCCCGGCGGTCTACCAGGACCTGGCGGTGGTGGTCCCGGCCGACGTCGCCGCCAGCGATGTCCGGAGCGCGATTCTCGCGGGCGGCGGCGAGCTCCTGCGCGCGGCCGACGTCTTCGATCTCTACGAGGGCGAGCAGGTCGGCGAGGACCGCAAGAGCCTGGCGCTGAACCTCGAGTTCCGCGCCCCCGATCGCACGCTCACCGACGAGGAGGTCGCCGAGCGGCGCGAGGCGATCAAGGCAAAGCTCGACGAGATCGGGGGGACCCTCCGTGAATAAGCGGGTGTTGGTCGCCGGCGCCTCCGGCTACACCGGGGCTTTGGCGGCGCAGATCATCTGGGACCACCCGAACCTGGAGCTCGTGGCGGCAACCTCGCGCAGCGACGCGGGCAAGCGGCTCGACCGGCTCTACCCGCGCTACCGGGTGCCGATCGAGCTGACCGAGCTCGACCTCGACCGGGTCGACGGAGTCGACGCGGCGATCGTCGCCTACCCCCACGGCGCCGCCGCGCCGACCGTCGCGGCGCTGCGGGAAAAGGGGGTCCTGGTCGTCGACCTCTCCGCCGACTTCCGCCTCCGCGACCGCGAGACCTACACGCGGTGGTACGGCGAGCACGGGGCGCCCGAGCTTTTCGGCACCGGTGTCTACGGCCTCACCGAGCTCTACCGCGATCAGCTGCGCGAGGCGAAGCTGGTCGCCACCCCCGGCTGCTATCCGACCGCCAGCGTGCTGGCGCTGGCGCCGCTGGCCGAACGGGGCCTGCTCGCGGAGGTCTTCGTGGCGGCGATGCAGGGCACCTCCGGCTACGGCCGCAGCAGCGACGACCTCGTCCACTTCTCGGCGATGACCGAGAACGCCTTCCCCTACAAGACCGAGGGGCACCGGCACCGGCCGGAGATCGAGCAGGAGCTGGCGGCGCTCGGCAGCCCGGCGCCGGTCACCTTCGTGCCGCATCTGCTGCCGCTCGACCAGGGGGAGCTGTCGACCTGCTTCGCGACCCTTGCCGAACCGGCCTCGGTGGAGGCGATCCGCGATCTCTACGAGCGGCGCTATGGCGACGAGCCCTTCGTCCATGTCCTCGACGGCCCCCCGAACCTGCGCGCGGTGCGCGACACCAACGAGTGTCACGTCTACGTCACCGTCGAGGAGCGGGGGAGGGTGATGGCCTTCTCCGCGATCGACAACATCTGGAAGGGCGCTTCCAGCCAGGGGGTGCAGAACCTCAACCTGATGCTGGGGCTCGAGGAGACGGCGGGTCTGCTGTGAGCGAGCCCGCCGCCAGCCCCTTCTTCCGGTCGCGCTGGGTCGAGGCGCCGGAGGGCATCGAGGAGCTCGACCCCGCCCGGCTCGCCCCCGGCTTTCGCGCCGCCGGCGCCCACTGCGGGTTGAAGGGCGGCGGCCGCACCGACGTCGGCCTGCTGGTCTGCGACGCGGACGAGGTCGACTCGGCGCTGCTGCTGACCCGCAACGCCTCGGCGGCGGCGCCGATCCGGGTCTGCCGCGAGCGCTGCGACGCAGGCGGCATCCGCGCCGCGGTCGTCAACAGCGGCAACGCCAACGCCGAGACCGGCGAGCAGGGGTTCGCCGACGCGCTGGCGATGTCGGCGGTGGCGGCGAAGCAGCTCGGGCTGGAGCAACCGCAGGTCGCCGTCGCCGAGACCGGGACGATCGGCGTGCCGTTGCCGGTCGACGCCGTCCTCGTCGGCATCGCCGAGGCGGCTTCCGGGCTCAAAGCCGAGGGCGGCATGGACTTCTCGCAAGCGATCCTCACCACCGATCGCTGGCCGAAGAGCTGCACGCTGCGCATCGGGGGCGTGACGCTTTCCGCCCAGGCGAAGGGGGCGGGGATGATCGAGCCGAACATGGCGACGATGCTCTGCTTCGTCCAGACCGATGCCGTCGTCGAGGACGCCGACGCGCGCCTGCGCGCCGCCGTCGACGCCTCCTTCAACCGGATCACCGTCGACGGTCAGATGAGCACCAACGACACGGTGCTGCTGCAGGCCTCCGGCGCCTCCGGGCGGCCGCTGCCCGAGGGGCTGCTGGAGGCGGTGCTGATGCAGCTGGCGATCGAGATCGTCCGCGACGGCGAGGGCGCCGTCCGCACCGCCAGGATCGAGGTCACCGAGGCCGCCTCGCAGGCCGAGGCCGAGCGGGTCGCCCGGGCGATCGCCAACTCGCCACTGGTGAAGACGGCGCTCTTCGGCCGCGACCCGAACTGGGGCCGGATCGCCCAGGCGGCCGGCGCCGCCCTGGTCGGGGAGGACCTGGAGGAGATCGGCGCCGAGGCGATCGACGCCACCGAGCTCGGGATGGACGTCGAAGAGGCTGAGATCGGCCTCGGCCTCGGCCGCGGCGACCACAGCGCCCATGTCTGGTTCTCCGACCTTGGCTACGACTACGTAAAGCTGAACGCGGAATACACGACGTGACCAATCGCCACGACACCAGCGTCGCCACGCTCCTCGAGGCGCTTCCCTACATCCGCGAGTTCCACGGCCGCACGGTGGTGATCAAGTACGGCGGCGCGGCGATGCTCGACGAAACCCTGCGGGAAGCGTTCGCGACCGACGTCGTCCTGCTCAAGTACGTCGGCTTGAACCCGGTGATCGTCCACGGCGGCGGTCCTGAGATCACCCGCTACATGGACCGGCTCGGGCTCGAGGTCCGCTTCCACGAGGGCCTGCGGGTCTCCGACGCCGAGACCGTCGAGGTGGCGCAGATGGTCCTCGCCGGCAAGATCAACTCGGAAATCGTCCAGCGGCTGAACCGCCACGGGCAGGCCGCTGTGGGCCTCTCCGGCGAGGACGGCAATCTCTTCGAGGTTTCGCCGGTCGCCAACACCGAGCACGTCGGCTTCGTCGGCTCGATCGAGCGAGTCGACGTCGACGTGCTGAACCACATCGCCGCCGACTACATCCCGGTGATCGCCTCCTCCGCCTCCGATCGCAGCGGCCAGTCCTACAACGTCAACGCCGACGAGGCGGCCGGGAAGGTCGCCGCCGCGCTGGGGGCGCACAAGGCGATCTTCCTCACGGACGTCGAGGGCTGGCTCGCCGACCCCGACGACGAGGGATCGCTGATCACCCGCGCGACCGTCGCCGAGGTCGACGAGAAGCTGCCCGGCCTTGCGGGCGGAATGCGGCCGAAGCTGCAGGCCTGCGCCGACGCGATCCGGGGCGGCGCCCAGTCGGCCCACATCATCGACGGCCGGGCGCCGCACAGCCTCCTGCTGGAGCTCTTCACCGATGCCGGCATCGGCACGATGGTCATCCCATGAGCTTTGTCGAGACCAAGGCGCTCGAGGAGCGCTACCTGATGCGCACCTACAAGCGGGCGCCGGTCGATTTCGTCCGCGGCGAGGGGGCGCTGCTCTGGGACGCAGAAGGCAAGGAGTACCTCGACTTCCTCACCGGCATCTCGGTCTGCTCGGTCGGCCACTGCCACCCGAACGTCGTCGACGCGGTGCGCGAGCAGTCCCAGCGCCTGGTCCACGTCTCCAACCTCTTCTACACCGAGCCGATGGCGCGGCTGGCGGAGCGCCTCTCCGAGTCGAGCCTCGGCGGCCGCGTGTTCTTCTCCAACTCCGGCACCGAGGCGAACGAGTGCGCGATCAAGATCGCCCGCAAGCACGCCCACCGGCGCGGCGTCTCCGAGCCGGAGATCGTCAGCTTCGAGAGCGACTTCCACGGCCGCACCTACGGGGCGCTGTCGGCGACGCCGGGGCTGGCGGCAAACGAGGCGTTGGGGCCGATGCTGCCGGGCTTCCGCGCGGTGCCGCGCAACGACGCCGCCGCCTTGCGCGAGGCGGTGGGCGAGAACACGGCCGCCGTCCTGATCGAGCCGATCCAGGGCGAGGCCGGCGTCTTCCCGATCGGCGAGGAGGCGCTGCTCGCCGCCCGGCAGGCCTGCGACGAGGTGGGGGCGCTGCTGATCTTCGACGAGATCCAGACCGGCATCGGCCGCACCGGCTCGCTTTGGGCCTACGAGCAGACCCCGGTTCGACCCGACGTGCTGACCAGTGCCAAGGCGCTCGGCGGCGGCTTCCCGATCGGCGCTTGCGTGACGGCGCCGAGCGCGGCCGACGTGCTCGAGCCCGGCGACCACGGCTCGACCTTCGCCGGCGGCCCCGTCGCCACCGCCGCCGCGCTTGCCGTCCTCGACATAGCCGACGACCCGGCGCTGCTGCGGCGGGTGCGCGAGCTCGGCGCCTACATGTGCGAGAGGCTCGATGGCCTTCGGGGAGTTGAGGAGACCCGGGGCCGGGGCCTGATGATCGGGGTCGGCCTCGAGGAAGGGATCGACTCCGCCGCGGTAGGCGCCGACCTGCTCGAGCGTGGCCTCGTCGTCAACGCCCCCCGGCCGGACACCCTGCGCCTGCTGCCGCCGCTGGTGATCGATTCCGACCACGTCGACCGCGCCGTTGGCTTGATCGAGGAATCGCTTCTAGGCTTCTCGTCGCGATGAGCGGCGGCGGCAAACCCAGCGACATCTCGAAGAAGCAGCTTCAGCTCCGGGAGACCACGGCAGAGCGCCTGGAGGCGATCGTCGAGGCCGCCGAGCGCGCCGCGGAGGGCGTCATCGACGACGCCGAAGCGCAGGCGCGGCGGTACCTGGCGCAGGCGCGGGCGGAGGCCGACCACCTCACCGACATGCGCATCTCCGACCTTTCCGGGCTGATCGACTCCCTGCTCGAGCAGGCGCTCTCCCTGCGCCAGGAGGCGGAGCGGCTGCAGGCGGCGCTGGAAGAAGCGAAGGCACGGGTCGAGGCGGGGGAGGGGCAGGAGCCGGAGCAGCTCGAGCAGCCACAGCCCTCCGAGCGGCGAGGGGTTCCGCGCTTGCGGGCTGTCACGGCCGAGGGGACTCCCGGCTCTGAGTCTGATCCCGGGGAAAAGCGCTCGGACCCCGCCGGCGCCCGCCTGCTGGCGACGCAGCTGGCCGTCCAGGGCAGCAGCAGAGAGGAAATCGAGCAGCGGCTCAGAAACGGTTTCGAGATCGAGGACACCGACGCGATCCTCGACGCGATCCTGGGACCCGAGGAGCATTAGAGATGCATGAGGATCCGACCCGCCTGATGGGCCCCGAAGACCCCGGCCCCGGTGGCCGTGGACCGGACCGGGACGCCGCGCAGCGGCGGCTGCGAATGCTGGTGGCCGGCCTGGTGGCGGTGATCGTCGGCCTGCTGATCGCGGTGATCGTGATCGCCGAGAGCGACGAGGGCGGCGGCGACACGACTGCTCCCAGCATCGAAACGACCGCGACCGAGCCGACGACGACGGAAACCACCGAGCCGACGACGACCACCGAGACCACGACCACCGAAGAAGAGGAGCTTCCGCCGGAAGAAGAGGAAGAAGTCCCGCCGGAAGAAGAACCCGAAGAAGAACTCCCGCCGGAAGAAGAAGGCGGCTCGGGAGGGTTGGAAGCGCCCTAGCGACCGCGGGCTTACCCGGCGTGCGAGACTTCCGCCCCCGTGAGCGCGCAATCCAAGCCCACCGCCAGCTACGAAGCGGACCCCTCCGAAGTCAATCGGGTCCTGCTGCTCTATTCGGGCGGCCTCGACACCAGCGTGATGCTGAAGTGGATCCAGGACCACTATGAGGCCGAGGTCGTCTGCCTCACGGTCAACCTGGGGCAGCCGGGCGAGGACTACGGGGTGATCGAAGACAAGGCGCGCCGGCTCGGTGCCGTCGAGTGCCACGTCGTCGACGCTCGCGAGCGGTTCGCCGCCGAGTTCATCGGCCCGGCGATCAAAGCCAACGCGGTCTATGGCAACGGCTACCCGCTCTTCACCGCGCTCGGCCGGCCGCTGATCGCCCAGCTCGCGGTCGAGTACGCGCGCCAGAGCGGCTGCGACACGATCGCCCACGGGTGCACCGGCAAGGGCAACGACCAGGTCCGGATCGAGGCCACGGTGGCGACGCTGGCGCCGGAGCTGAAGACGATCGCGCCGGTCCGCTCCTGGGCGATGGGCCGCGAGGAGGAGATCGCCTACGCCCGCGAGCACGGCATTCCAGTCAAGGGTGGGACCGAGGTGACGCCCTACTCGATCGACGACAACCTCTGGGGTCGCTCCTCGGAGGGCCGCTGGATCGAGGAGCTCGACCACGCGCCCGAGGACGACGTCTTCCAGCTCGTCAGTCGCCCCGAGGACGCGCCCGACGAGGCGGAGACGGTCACGGTCGGCTTCGAGGCCGGCCTGCCGGTCTCGATCAACGGCGAGCGCCTCGGCCTGGTCGAGCTGCTGGAAAGGGCGGCCGAGATCGGCTGCCGTCACGGCGTCGGCATCGTCGACCACATCGAGGACCGGATCGTCGGCCTCAAGGTGCGCGACATCTACGAGGTGCCCGCCGCCGCGATCCTGCTCACCGCGCACGAGGAGCTGGAGCGGCTGGTCGGGACGATCCACCAGAACCAGTTCAAGCCGGCCCTCGACCAGAAGTGGGGCTACCTGGTCTACGCCGGGCTCTGGTGGGAGCCGCTGCGCACCGACCTCGATGCCTACATGGACGCGGTCAACGCCCAGGTGACGGGGGAGATCGGCCTGCGCCTCTACAAAGGCAGCGTCCGCGTCGTCACCCGCTCTTCCCCCAACGCCGTCTACGACGCCGAGCTGGCGACCTTCGCCGAGTCCGGCGGCCTCTTCTCCCAGGACGCCTCGCCCGGCTTCATCGAGCTCTGGTCGCTGCAGTCGCGGATGGCGCACCGGATCCGCGAACGGGGGGAGGGCTGATGTACAACCGCCTCGGCAAGGCCTCGCTCAAGTTCGCCTTCCGCTACCTCCGCCGCCGCTACCGGCGCCAGACCCGGATCGCGCTGGGAGTGGGGATCGCGGCTGCGGCCGTCGCCGCTTATCTGGCGACGCGCGAAGTTCCCGAAGGCTGATCTGCTTTTCCGCAAGTTCGCTTGCGGGTTATCGGCAACTTGCAGGAGTTTTGCGGTCGGCTCGCTAGCCTCAGCCGCCTCGTGCGGCCGCTCGAGCTCAGAAAGGATCTCTTCGGGGTCTGTGTCGCAGCGCTGCTCTGTGCGCTGCTCGCAGCCCTCGTCG
>JALYWY010000051.1 GCA_030852475.1 Actinomycetota bacterium
CCACCTGGACGCCCGGCTGCGGGAGCGGGTGAGCGGCCTCAGCGCGGCGATCGGCGTCGCCTCCGGCACCGTCGTCGCCGGCCACGTCGGCGCCGAGAGCCGCTTCGAGTACACGGTGATCGGCGACCCCGTCAACGAGGCGGCGCGCCTGACCGATCTGGCCAAGGAACACCCGGTCCGAGTCCTCGCCTCCGGCGCCGCGGTGGCGGCGGCCGGAGACGAGGCGCAGCGATGGCATCTCGGCGATTCGGTGACGGTGCGGGGGCGATCCGAGCCGACCCGGCTCGCCAGCCCGCGGTTTATTCCGTGATGCCCAGCCCTGTCGGGCTTGTGACCGTGTAGGTGGCTTTCCAGGTTGCCGAGGGAACCGCGAAGCCGCAGTCGAGGACCGCGTCGACGTCGATCGTCGCGTGGCCTTCTTTCGACCCTGTGAGGGTGCCAAGATCGGTGCCGGTGCCGGTTTTGCAGTTGAGAGCTCCGAAGGGCGATTCGACTGTCACTTCGGCGTCCGACGAGCTGACTGTGCCGTTTGTGGTGCCGGCGATGCGCTGGACGTGGAGCGTGCCGGCTTTGTGAACGGTGACCGGTCTGGTGCAGCTGGAGAATGAGAGACTGCCGAGCGGGGCTGTCACCATTTCTCCTGTATAGGGGCTTATCGTTTCGCCGATTACACCCGCTTCGATACATATGTTGGCGAGGGACCCGTCTGTCCGGGCCAGGGTTGAGGAGGCACTGGATTTGAGGCTAGCGTTGACTTTTATTTCGCCTCCTTGTTTGACGCCCCCGATCTCAAGCGTGGTCGCAGGAGGAATCTCTTCTTTCGTCACCCCGAAGCCTGTCGGGCTTGTGATCGTGTAACTGCCTTTCCACGAAGCGGAGGGCACCAGGAAGCCGCAGTTCAGCACTGCGTTGATGTCGATCGTCGCATGACCTTCTTTGACCCCTGTGAGGCGACCGATGTCGACGCCGGTGCCGGTTTTGCAGACGAGGACGCCGAAAGGTGAGCCAACTGTCACTTCGGCGAGCGACGAAGTCACTGTGGCGTCTGTGGTGCCGGCGATGTGTTCGACGTGGAGCGTGCCGGCATTGTGGACGGTGACAGGTCTGGTGCAGTTGGTGAACGACAGATTGCTGAGGGGGGCTGTCACCGTCGCACCGGTGTAGGGGCTTTCGGTGCTCCCGTTCACGTGCGAGGCGGTGCATGTGTTGGCGAGGCTCCCGTCTGTGCGGCTGAGGACCGAGGAGGTGCCGGCAGTTCGGCTGGCTGTGATTTCGACTTTTTCTTTTTTCGCAATCCCACCCACCTCGAGGATCGTGGCCGAGGCGGCGCCTGCTCCGGCCAATACCGCCAAGGACGCTGCCAAGGCAGCTAGGGCGATTCTGTTCAGTTGACGTCTCATCTGCGCTCCTGTTCTCCGGCGCTTGCTGCCGGAACGGTTACGCAGTAGGTCTTAACGTCTTACGTAGCTATAGTCAAGATACTTCTATGTATTTGCCAGCGACGGAGGAACAGACGCGATGCGCTCATGTCAGCCGACTATTCCGTCACCCCCAGCCCTGTCGGGCTTGTGACCGTGTAGGTGGCTTTCCAGGTAGCGGAGTGGACCAGGAAGCCGCAGTCGAGCACCGTGTCGATGTCGATCGTTGCGTGGCCTTCTTTGACCCCTGTGAGGGTGCCGATGTCGACGCCTTCCTCCGTTTTGCAGTTGAGGGTGCCGACGGGCGAGCCGACTGTAACTTCGGCTCCCGACGAGGAGACTGTGCCGTTTGTGGAGCCGAAGATGTGTTCGACGTGGAGCGTGCCCATTTTGTGGACGGCGACCGGTCTGGTGCAGCTGGAGAAGGAGAGGCCGCTGAGCGGGGCTGTCACCGTTTTGCCGCTGTAGGGGCTTTCGGTGCTGCCGCCGAGGTGCGATTCGGTGCATGTGTTGAGGAGGACCCCGTCTGTGCGGGCCAGGACCGAGGAGGTACCGGATTTGAGGCTGGCTGTGACTTCTGCTTTTTCTTTTTTCGGGGTCCCGCTGATCTCGAGGGCGGTGGTCGCCGAGGCGGTGCTCGCTCCGGCCAGCGCAGTCAGGGACGCCATCAAGGCGGCTAGGGCAAGTCTGTTCAGTTGACGTCTCATCTGCGTCTCCCAGTTCTCCGGTATATCGATTTGGGTACGCAGCAGTATTAGCGCTTGAGCGCGTACAGTCAAGATACTTTGATGTAAGCGGCTAAGCCAGGCCGTGCGGGTGAAGATGTTCTTCGGCCATCTTCTTGAGGCCGGCGCGGTCGATCTTGCCGGTGGGGTTGAGCGGCATCTCGTCGAGGAAGACGATCTCCTCGGGGGCCTTGTAGCCGATCCGCTCGCGGCAGTGAACGATCAGCTCGGCGGCGGTGGGCTCGGCGGCGTCCTCGCGGAGGGTGACGTAGGCGCGGACGTTCTCGCCGTGAGTCTCGTCGTGGATGCCGACGGCTCCGGCGAGAGCGACGGCGGGATGCTCGTTGAGGGCGCCCTCGACCTCGTAGGGGCTGATGTTGGAGCCGTCGTGGACGATCACCTGCTTCTTGCGGCCGAAGAACCAGAGGTAGCCGTCCTCGTCGGCGCGGGCCAGGTCGCCGGAGTCGATCCAGCCCTCCTGCAGGACCTCCGCGGTCGCCTCCGGCGCCTGCCAGTAGCCGGCCATCGCCGCCGGGGTGCGGATGAAGATCCGGCCCACCGTCTCGGCCCCGACCGGCTCGCCGTCCTCGCCCCGCAGGGCGACGCTGAAGCCGCTGATCGGCCGCCCGATCGAGCCCTGCTTGACCGTGCCCGAGGGAGGGTTGAGCGTCGCCAGGCCCACCTCGGTCATCCCGTACCCCTCGACGATCGGGAAGCCGGCGACCGCGGCGAACTCGGTCAGCAACTCGGTCGAGACCTTGTCGGAGCCGGAGCGGCAGACACGTAGGGAGTCGAAGTCGTGCGGCTGCAGGTCGTGGTCGCGGACCAGGGCCAGCAGCGCCGCCGGGATCATCGCCAGCACCGTCGGCTTCTGCTCGCGCAGCAGCGGCAGCAGCTCGTGGCTGTCGAAGGTCCGCGCCACCACCACCCGACCGCCGACCGAGAGCATGCTGAGCGCCCAGAGGAAGGAGCCGATGTGGGACATCGAGGAGCCGGGGAGGAAGACGTCGTCGGCGTCGAGCTCGAAGGCCGCGGCGGCGCTGGCGATCATCCAGCGCAGCGAGGAGCGGGTGTGGGTGACGCCCTTCGCCGGCCCGGTGCTGCCGGAGGTGAAGAAGATCGCGACCGGCTCGTCGGGGCCCGGCTGGGGGTGCTCCGGCAGCGGCTCGCTCTCGAGCAGCCGGTCGAAGTCCTGGGTCCAGTCTACGTCGGCGGTGCTGCCAGGCCCCTCGGGGTCGGCGTAGGCGATCGCGCCGAGCGGCAGCTCCCCGGCCAGGCGGCTCTCCCCCACGTCTTCGGCCCGCTCTACGTGGGCCAGCAGCGCCCTCGCCCCGCTGACCTCGAGCGCGTGGTCGATCTCGCGGTGGGTGTAGCGGTAGTTGAGCGGCGTCGCGACCAGGCCCGCCTTGAAGCAGGCGAGGTAGTGGGCGACGAGGGCGAGCCGGTTCGGCATCAGCGAGGCGATCCGGTCCCCGGGCTCCAGCCCGAGCCCGCGGTAGCCGCCGGCCAGCCGCTCGCTCTCCTCCTCCAGCTCGCGCCAGCTGATCGCGCGCACCGCCGAGACCATCGCCGTCTCCTCCGGATGGGCCTCCAGCCCCACCCGGAGCAGGTCGTTCAGGGGCGGGGCAGGAGCGTCGAGAGGAAGGCCGTCTATGAGCATCGCCAACTTCTAGAGGATCGGGACGGCGGAACAGCCCTCGCCGCCTGCAGCATTCGTTGCGACGGGTGTAGCGGTCCGCCGCGCTACCGAGTACTAGGGAGATGCGTCTTATCCGCGCAATCGGAGTCGCGGTGCTGCTCGCCGTCGTGGTCGCCACGTCGGCGCAGGCCGAGGCGCCGCCCGCCAAGGTCGCCGCCCTGCAGGCGGCGCTGAAG
>JALYWY010000068.1 GCA_030852475.1 Actinomycetota bacterium
TCGAGCTGGCGCGAGATCCCGAAGTCGGTCAGCTTCGCCCGTCCCTCGGAGTCGATGAGGACGTTCTGCGGCTTGATGTCGCGATGGACCATGTTGCGGTTGTGGGCGACGGTGAGGCCGCGGGCGACCTCGATCGCGTAGGCGAGGGCCTCCTGGGCGTCGAGGGCGCCGACCCGGTTGATCCGCTGCTTCAGCGTCTCCCCCTCGACGTACTCGAAGACGATGTAGGGGTGGCCGCCGTCCTCGCCGGCGTCGATCACCGCGACGACGTTGGGGTGCGAGAGCTTCGCCACCGCCCGCGCCTCCTGGCGGAACCGCTCCAGCTGGTCGGCCTGCTCGGACATCTCCCGGTGCAGGACCTTCACCGCCACCTGCCGGTCGAGCGTGGTGTCGCGGGCCAGGTAGACGGTCGACATGCCGCCGCTGCCGAGCTTCGCCTCCAGCTTGTAGCGGCCGGAGAGCACGGTGCCGATCATCTGGGAGCTGGTCGAGGGGCGGTTGCTCACGAGCGCCCCAACGTTACGACGCGGCGACCGAGGAGGCCGCTCAGAGGATCCTCGGTGGGCCTTCGGTTGCGCGGCCGACCCGTTTTGCCTCCGGGTAGTGCCGTCGCAGCAGCTCCAGCGCAGCGCCTTCATCGGCGGCCGGAACCACGACGCAGAAGCCGCAGCCCATGTTGAAGACCTCCTGCATCTCCGCGTCGGAGACGCCGCCCCGCTCCTGGATCAGCTCGAAGATCGGCGGTGGGGGCAGCGGATCGTCGATCTCGTAGCCGACCTCGGCGGCGAGGCGGAGGAGGTTCTTGGTGCCTCCCGAGGTGATGTGGGCGAGGCCGCGGACGCCGACGTCGGAGCGCAGCAGCTCGACGATCGGCTTGACGTAGATCTCGGTCGGCTCCAGCAGCACCTCACCCAGCGGCCGGCCGAGCCGGTCGTCGTCGAGCGGGACGTCGGCAAGGGCCGAGCGGGCGAGGGTGTAGCCGTTGGAGTGCAGGCCGGTGGAGGGAAGGCCGATGACGACGTCGCCCGGCTCGACCGCGGAGCCGTCGACGATCGCGTCGAGGGGGACGGTCCCGAAGCAGGCGCCGGAGACGTCGACGCCGCGGACCATCTGCCCGAGCTGCGCCAGCTCGCCACCGGGGATCTCGACCCCCGCCTTCTCGGCCCCCCGCGCCAGCCCGACGCCGATTTCCTCGCAGACCGCCGGGTCGGCCTTCTCGATCGCGATGTAGTCGAGCATCGCCAGCGGCTCGGCGCCGACGCAGATGACGTCGTTGACGTTCATCGCCACGCAGTCGATCCCGATCGTGTCGAAGCGGCCGAGCTCCTCGGCGATCATCAGCTTCGTCCCCACCCCGTCGGTGGAGAGAGCGATCCCGGTCCGCTCGTCGATCTTGATCACGCTCGCGTAGTGCCCCGGCAGCGGCACCTGCGCCGAAGGCCGGCCGAGGTTGATCGCACCGAGCGCTCGCACCAGTCCGGCCACGGCCGAGTCGGCCGCTCCCTGATCGACCCCGGCTTTGGCGTAGGCGTCGCTCGCGCTCACTTGCGCCCTAGCTTTACAAGAACGACGGCCGCCAAGCCGATCCGGTACGCGGCGTACGGCCACAGCGCCCGGTCGCGCTCGACCAGTTGGATCAGCCGCTGCGAGGCGAGGGTCGAGGCGAAGGAGGCGCCGACGCCTACGGCGAGCGAGCGGCGCAGCTCCGGGGTTGTGCCGCGGTGCATCAGGCGGGTGCCCTTGAGGGCGGTGGCGCCGACGATGATCGGCAGGGCGATCGTGCGCGAGAGCAGGTTCGCCTGGTCGCGCGAGAAGCGGCGCCAGCGGGCGGCGGCGAGGGTGACGCCGTTGCGGGAGACGCCGGGCGCGAGGGCCGCCGCTTGGGCGACTCCCAGCGCCAGCCCGTCCATCGGCGTGGCGTCCCCGCGACCGCGCCGCTGCGGCCGGCGGTCGGCGACGAGCATCGCCGCCGCTCCGGCCAGGAGGCCGTAGGCGGTCGCCCGCGGTCCGCCGAGCCGGCGCTCGATCGGCCGCTCGAGCGTGTAGCCGACGACCGCCGCCGGCAGGAAGGAGAGGCCGAGCAGCAGCGCCCGCCGCCCGTCGAACTGGCGCAGCTCCTCGGCGATCAGCCGCCGCTGGCCGATCAGCAGGGCCGCCGCCGCGCCGGTGTGGAGCGCCACCTCGAAGCTCTTGCGCAACTCCGGGTCGATCGCCTCCCAGTCCCATCCGGCCAGCCAGGGGACGAGGACGATGTGGGCGGAGCTGGAGACCGGCAACAGCTCGGCCGGCCCCTGGACGAAGCCGAGCGCGATCGCGCGGCCGGCCGGCAGACCGCCGTCGCTCAAACCTCGGTGGCGCTGGCCGGCTCAGACGGGGGACGCCGCCGGCGCTTGATCAGCAGGTAGCCGCCGATCGCGATGGCCGCGAGGAGGACCAGGTAATCGAGGTAGTGCAGGTGGTCGCGCCACTCCTCCCAGTTGTGGCCGACGCTCTGGCCGATCAGCGCCAGCATCAGCACCCAGGGGACGCAGCCGAGCGTGGTCAGCACCGTGAAGCGCCAGAACGGCATCTTCGCGACGCCGGCCGGGAGCGAGATGAAGGTGCGGATAATCGGCAGCATCCGTGAGAAGAAGACGGTCGCGTCGCCGTAGCGCTCGAACCAGTCGTCGGCCCATTTCAGGTACTTCGGCGGCAGGTGGATCAGCTTGTTTTTCTCCAGCAGGTCGACCCGGCCGAGGTAGCCGACCCCCCAGGCGATCCAGGAGCCGACCAGGTTGCCGAGCACCCCCGCGGCGACGACGCCGAAGAGGCTGAGGTCTCCCGCCGCGACGCTGGCGCCGGCGAAGAGCATGATCGCCTCGCTCGGCACCGGCAGGCAGGCGGACTCGAGCAGCATCAGCACGAAGACCGCCGGCAGCCCGGTGCTGCTGATGAAGTCGGTCCCCGCGTTGACGATCGGGTCGAGGAAGAAGTCGGTGACGCTGGCAAGCGGCAAGAGCGGCATCGTGAAGCGGGCATTGTAGGGATGGCGGTTACCAGCAACTAAACTCGGGTGTTCATGCGCCGGTTGAACCACCCCGTCTACCGCAACCGGGTTTTGCAGATCGTGGCCGACGCCGCGCTGATCGCGCTGGCCTATTTCCTCGCCTTCCAGCTGCGCTTCCTCGACGACCCGAACGGGTGGCCGCAGCGCTACGAGACCCTCTTCGCCCAGTCGGTCGGCTTCGTCGTCGCCGGCAAGCTGGTCGTCTTCTACGCCTTCGGGCTCTACCAGAAGTGGTGGCGCTACGTCAGCGGCCGCGACTTCCTCCTGATCCTCCGCGCCGTCGCCGTCGCCAGCGCCCTGCTGGTCATCGTCTTCGCCGTCGCCAAGCCCTTCGAGCATGCGCTGCCGCGCTCGGTCGAGGTGATGGACTTCCTGCTCACGGCGCTGCTGATCGCCGGCGCCCGCCTCGCCGTGCGGCTGGTCCTCGAGCGTCCGAGCCGCGGCGCCCGCATGCCGAAGCACGAGGTGCTCGTCGTCGGCGCCGGCTCCGGGGGCCAGATGGTCGTCCGCGAGCTGCAGCTCAACCCCAACCTCGGCGCCACCGCGATCGGCTTCGTCGACGACGACCCGCGCAAGCGGGGGATGCGGATGCTGGGGCTGAAGGTGCTCGGCTCGACCAAGCAGATCGAGCAGATCCTCGACGAGACCAAACCGAACGAAGTCGTGATCGCGATCCCCTCGGCGCCGGGGACCCTGCGCGGCCGCATCGTCGCCGCCTGCCGCGACCGCGAGATCCGCGTCCGCACCCTGCCCACCGTCTTCGAGCTGCTGCGCGGCGGCGTCCAGCTCAACAAGCAGCTGCGCGAGGTGCAGGTCGAGGACGTGCTCGGCCGCGAGCCGATCGTCCGCGAGCTCGACCGCGTCGGCGCCTACCTGCGCGACCGCATCGTCCTCGTCACCGGCGCCGGCGGCTCGATCGGCTCCGAGCTCTGCCGCCAGATCGCCCAGGTGAAACCGCGGCTGCTGGTGATGCTCGACCACGCCGAGGACAACCTCTTCCAGATCGACCGCGAGATGGTCGAGGAGCGGCACTTCGCCAGCTGCGAGGCGGTGCTGGCCGACTGCAAGGAGCCGCACCGGATGCTCG
>JALYWY010000095.1 GCA_030852475.1 Actinomycetota bacterium
ACCTACACCCTCGAGGTCGAAAACAAAGGCCCGAGCACGTCGAACCCGACCACGGTCACCGACACGCTGCCGGCGGGGCTGGTCTACGTCTCCGACGACAGCGGCTGCGAAACCGCCGGGCTGCCGGAAGTGATCTGCAACGTCGGCTCGCTCTCAAGCGGCGCCGGCAAAACGATCGAGCTCGTCGCCAAAGTCGCGCCCTCTGCCACCGGCACGATCGAGAACACCGCCGCGGTCACCGGCCCCCACGCCGATCCCACCCCCGCCGACAACGAATCGACCGCGACCACCATGGTCACGCCCCTGGCCTCCGACCTGGCGCTGAGCAAGAGCGCGCCGGCCACGGCGGTCAAAGCCGGCGATGAGATCACCTACACCCTCATCGCCTCCAACCAGGGCCCCGACCCCTCGCCCCAGACCCTCGTCACCGACACCCTGCCGCCCGAGCTGACCTACGTCTCCGACGACGGCGGCTGCGACACCTCGGCCCTGCCCGAGGTCCGCTGCGAGCTGGGGACCCTGGCAGACGGCGAGTCCCAGACCCTCCACATCGTCGCCACCATCGCCTCGACCGACGGCCAGCCGATCCAGAACAAAGCCCGCGTCAGCGGCGCCAACGCCGACCCCGAGCCCGCCAACAACCCCGACGCGGCGCAGGTCCCGGTCGCGCCGATCGCCGCCCCGCCGCCCACTTCGCCTCCGGTGCTCGGCCCGCCGCCGGTCTCCCAACCGCCCGAGAAGCCGACCAGGAAGGACAAGGGCACCCCGCGCCTGACCCTGACCAAGACCGCAAGCGCCGCCAGGGCCCGCCCCGGCGCGGTGATCTCCTACCGGATCACGGTCGCCAACACCGGCGATGCCCCGGCGCGCAAGGTGGTGGTCTGCGACCACCCGCCGGCCTCCCAGCGCACCCTGCGCACCGAACCCGGGGCCGCGAGCGAGGCCAGGCCCTGCTGGCGGCTGGCGAAGCTGGCAGCAGGCGAGGAGCGCAGCTTCACCCTGACCGCGATGGTCAGGCCCGGCTCCGAGCGCGGAACCCAGCGCAACCGCGCCACGGTCACCGCCGCCAACGTCAAGGGGGTGCGCGCCGACACCGCGGCGGTGGGGGTGAGGCCGCTGCCGGAGGGCGGCTGCCTGGCGCGGCCGCTCGGCGGCGGGTTGCTTTCTGAGATCGAACTGCTCTGCTGACATCCGACACTTCAAGCCAGTGACCCAATAATTGGGAAAGCGCTTATAAAACGAGGATTCTTTTGTTAAATAGCTCGCGGTCATGCTCGAGCTGGAAGGAGTCCTCAAGCACTTCGAGTCTCCGGGAGGCGAAATCGTGCGTGCGGTCGATGGCGTCTCATTGGCTGTCGCGTCCGGTGAGCTGGTCGCCCTTTACGGCCCTAGCGGTTCCGGTAAGACCACCCTGCTGAAGATCGTCGCCGCGCTGTTGCGTCCGGACGCCGGGAGCGTGGTGGTCGGGGGGCGCGAGGTGACGCGGATGAGCGACCGCGAGGCCGCCGACTACCGGCTCGAGCAGGTTGGCTTCATCCGCCAGTCGCCTGAGCTGCTGCCCGGCGCGACGGCGATCGACAACGCGGCGTTCAAGTTGTTGCGCCGGCACCGACTGCGCGAGGCACGCGCCAGGGTGGAGGGCCGGCTCGTCGAGCTCGGCCTCGGCGAGCGTTTGCGCCATCGCGGTTATGAGCTGTCCGGCGGCGAGCGCCAGCGGGTGATGATCGCGCGGGCGTTGGCGATCGAACCCTCCGTCGTCCTCGCCGACGAGCCGACCGGCAACCTCGACAGCCGCCGCAGCGCCGACGTGCTCGACCTGCTGCGCCGGCTGGGCCACGAGCAGCGGGTGGCGACGATCCTCGTCACCCACGACCCGCTTGCCGCGGGCTACGCCGATCGAGCCTACGAGCTGCATGACGGCCGGCTCCGCTCCTACGTGGCCGACGCGGCGCAGCCGTGAGGCTCTCCAACGTCGCGGCGCTCTGGTGGATCCGCCTGCGCCCGCGGCGCGGGCAGGAGCTGCTGGCGCTGTTCGGGATCGCGACCGGTGTCGCGCTGCTGTTCGCCGCGCTCGTCGCCAGCAGCAGCCCGACCGAGTCGTTCGAGCGCACTACGGAGGGCATCGTCGGCAAGGCCCGCTTCCAGCTGACGGGGCGGGGCGCGACGATCGAGGAGGCGGTCCTGCGGGAGGTCCGGCGCCTGCCGGGCGTCGCCGCGGCGACCGCCACGCTGGAGATCCGCACCGAGATGGAAGGCCCCGACGCGCGCCGGTCGGTTCTCCTGCTCGGGGTGGCGCCCGGCTTCCAGCGGGTGAACGGCACGGTCGCAGCGCGCGCGGCGGCCGACCAGATCTGGCGAAACCTGGCGCTGTCGCTGCCGGCGCCGCTGGCGAGCTCGCTGGGCGTGGCGGACGGTCAGCTGATCACGGTCGACATGGACGGCTTCAGGATCCGGGAGCAAATGGCCGCGGGCCTCACCGAGCGGAGGATCGGCTCGCTGATCACCAGCCCGGTCGCGATCACGTCACTGCCCTACCTGCAGTACCGGAGCGGGCAGCCGGATCAGGTGACGCGGATCCTCGTACTGCCCGAGCGCGGCAGGGACGCGCTCGCCAAGCGCGGCCTGGATCGGCTTGCCGCCGGGCGTCTCGACGTGCGACCGGCCGACTTCGAGGTGGCTCTGTTTCGGCAGACCATTCAAACGTCGAACCAGGCGACGTCGATCTTCTCCGTCCTCAGCGCGCTCGTCGGCTTCCTGCTCGCCTTCAGCGCGGTGCTGCTGACGGCCCCGGCGCGGCGGCTGATGATCGCCGATCTGCTGTTCGAGGGGTACAGCGCCACGACGGCGGTCAAGATGATGCTGTTCGACGCGCTCGCGCTGGGCGTGGCCGCCTCAGCGCTGGGTGTCCTGATCGGCGACCAGGTCTCGCGCCACCTGTTCACGGTTACGCCCGGCTACCTCGAGCTGGCCTTCCCGTTCGGGATCGAGCGGATCGTGACGCCGGCCAGCGTGGCGATCGCGTTCTCAGGAGGGGTCCTGGCGAGCTCCGTGGCGGTGCTCGGCCCGACCGTAGGGGCGATTCGCGCGGGCCGCGAACCACCGAACGCGGTGGGAAGCCGCCGGCGCGTGGACCTGCTGTCTTTTGCCGGAGCGGCTTGCCTCGCGGCGGGTATCGCCGTCGTGAACAGCGGCCCCGGCTCGGTCGGCGTCGGCGTCGCAGGGCTGGGACTCCTGATCGTGGCGATGGTGCTCCTGCTTCCGGGTCTGATGCGCGCCTCGCTCGTCGCGCTCGATTTCGCCTCGGGACGGCTGCGCGGCGTCGTCCCTTTCATCGCGACGGCGGACCTGCGGGCCCGCGAGACGCAGATCCGCGGGATCGCCGTGGCGGCGACCGGCGCGATTGCGGTCTTCGGAAGCGTCGCCCTGCAGGGCGCCCGGGCCGACCTGCAGCGCGGGATGGACACCGCCATTCATGAACTGAGCGCGATCGGTCCCGTCTGGGCGGTTGCGCCCGGAGACGCGAACCTGCTCGCAACGGTCCCCTTCGATCGGCCGGCTGTCGCTCCGCCGCGCGGCGTCGATCGCTTCGACTCCTACCGCGGCAGCTTCCTCGACATCGGTGACCGGCGGGTCTGGGTCCTCGGCCCGCCCGCCTCCGCGCGGCAGCCGTTTCCACGCGGGCAGGTGATCGCAGGCGACGAGCGCAGCGCGCTGCGCCGGGTCCGTCAAGGCGGCTGGACGGCGATCTCGGCAGGCGTTGCAGAGGAGCTCGGCGTCGGGGTCGGCGACCGCGTCCAGCTGCCCACCGCGGCGCCGATCCGGCTGCGCGTGGCGGCGCTGACGACGAACCTCAGCTGGCCGTCGGGCGCGATCGTGCTCAACGCGAAGGACTACGCCCGGGCCTGGGGGTCCCCCGCGATCAGTGCGCTGATCGCGACGCCGGAAGGCGGAACGACGCCTGCGGCGGCGGCGCGGTCGCTGCGGCAGGCGCTTGGTTCGACCTCGGGACTCGACGTCCAGACCGCCGCTGAGCGGGAGCGCGACCAGCGCGCCGCCAGCCGCGAGGGGATGGTCCGCCTGGGACAGATCGCCGTGCTGGTGCTCGTCTGCGCTGTGATCGCGATGGCCGCCGTGATGGCTGGCCTGATCTGGCAGCGGCGACCGTTCCTGGCCTCGGTCAAGGCGGAGGGGTACAGCGGCGGCGAGCTCTGGCGCTCGCTGGTCCTCCAAGCCGCCTTGCTCGTCGGCGTGGGTTGCGGCATAGGAGGCGCTTTCGGCCTGCTCGGCCAGCGCCTGCTCTCCCGCGCGCTGGCCGACATCACCGGCTTCCCGGTCGTCTACGTGCCCGCCTGGTCGATCGCGTTGCTCGCCTGCCTGGCGGTCGCCGTCACCGTCGTGGCAATCGTCGCCGCGGTTGGTTACCGCGCCGCCAGGGTCGATCCCGAGGTTGGAGTGACCTGACAAGGTTTGCTGAGTAATGCCGGCTCCGCTTCCTCTCAAACGCAGGCAGGTCACGTCCTTGGCAAGCGCCGCCGGGCGCGAGTTCGGCGTCGGCTTCCGTGCGGTCGGAGAAGAGGTGCGCCGATGGCGCCGCCGGGCGGAGGCGATCCCGGATCCGAGCCTGCGTGCCGACGCGCTGCACGTGCTCGACAAAAGGCGCGGTCATCTCGACGGGGCCGCCATGTTCTGGATCCTCCCGCGACGTCGCGATCGAAGCCTGTTGCGGGCGCTGGTGGCGTACGAGCTGATGCAGGACTACCTCGACAACGTCAGCGAGCGCGCGGCGGCGGTGAACGGCGGCGACAGGTGCCAGCTCTACCTCGCCCTCGCCGACGCGGTCGAGCCGGGCCGGCCGCTGTCCGACCACTACCGCGGTCAGCCATGGAGCGATGACGGCGGCTTCCTGCGCGAGCTGATCGAGACGGTCCGCGCTGAGAGCGAACGCCTTCCCTCGATCGAGACCGTCCGTCCGCGGCTCGTGAGCGACGCTCCGTACGCCGCCGTGCTCGCCGTCAATCACCTGGCTGATCCGGATCGCCGAGACGCCGCCCTTCGCGGATGGGTCGAAGCAAACCTCCCCGATGAGCCCGACCTGCGCTGGTATGAGCTGGCCGCTGCTGCGAGCGGCTGGATCACACCCCACATCCAGCTGGCGCTCGCCGCTCAGCCGGGGGTCACGCGCGAGCAGTCGGATGCGACCTACGGTGCCTACTTCCCCTGGTGCACCCTGACGCTGACGATGCTCGACAGCTACGCCGACCAGGCAGAAGACGCGGCCAGGGGGCACCACAGCTACTTCGGCCATTACGCCAGCGGCGACGAGGGCGTGGAGCGGCTCTGCATGACCATCGAACGGGCCGCAGAGGCTCTGCTGAGGCTGCCCGACGGCGAGCGCCACGGCACGCTGATCGCCTGCATGATCGCGCTCTACCTCAGCAAGGACAGCGCCCGGACGCCGGCGATGCGGGAGACGACCCGGCGGATCGCCCGCGCCGGCGGGCTGCTTCCGCGGGCGTTGACGCCGGTCGCGCACGTCTGGCGCATCTGCAATGCCCAGCGTTCGGCCACCTGAGCGCACCGACAGCCCTCAGGCCGCCAAACGGTTCACTATGTCCCCCGTGATCACCTATTCCATGAGCCTGTCGGCCGACGGCTATGTCGCCGGGCCCGACGGGAGCTTCGACTGGGCGGCGCCCAGCCGGGAGCTGCACCGGTTCCACAACGAGCGGGTTGCCGCGATCGACGCCCAGCTGCTCGGCCGGCGCCTCTACGAGACGATGCTCGTGTGGGACACCGAGGAGTTCTCCGACCCGACGATGGCGGAGTTCGCCGAGATCTGGCGCCCGCTCGAGAAGATCGTGTTCTCGACCACGCTGACGAGCGTCGAGGGCAGCAACCGCCTGGCTACGGGAACGCTCGAGGAGGAGATCGCCGCGCTCGGAGACCGCAGGATCGCGGTCGGCGGCGCCGGCCTCGCGGCGGAATGCATGCGGCGCGGGCTGATCGACGAGTTCGAGCTGTTCGTCGTCCCGTTCGCGGTCGGCGGCGGCACGCCGTACTTCCCGCCGGACGTGCAGATCGACCTCGAACTGGTCGAGACCCGCACGTTCGACGCGACCGTCTACCTGCACTACCGGCGGCGCGGCGGCCGAGCCGCGTAGTCAAGGGGGTCTCCGGCGCGGGCTCGTTCCCAGGCTCGCGGCTGATCCCGATGTAACGCGTTTTCGCCCTCCGACCAATAAGAGGTATGGAGACCGAAATGGCCATGGCCGTCTCACGAAGCTCGCTCAGCCGTCACCTGGCCCTCGTCCGCGTGCGCGAGGGCGGCGTCGGTCCCGAGCAGTTGCGCTGGATCGCCAGCGACCCCGAGATCTTCGAGGCCTTCTATCGCGAGCACGTGGACGAGATCCAGGGATTCGTCGCCCGCCGCGTCGGCGATCCCGAGCACGCCGCTGATCTCACGGCCGAGGTATTCCTCGCCGCGATCGGCGCGGCCCACCGGTACCGACCCTCGCGCGGAGCTCCGAAGGCATGGCTCTACGGCATCGCCCGCACGGTCGTCGCCGCCGACCGGCGTCAGGTTGCGCGGCGGCAGACCCGCGAAGAGCGACTTCGCGGCAGCGCCATGCTCGACGAGAACGATATGGCGCAGATCGAGGCGCGAATCGAAGCCGCAGCCCGGTTCCGCCACCTCTACGAGGCAATGGACCGCCTCGGCGAGGCGGAGCGGGCGATTCTCGAGCTCGTCGCGATCGACGAACTGAGCCTCACCGAGGCAGCAACCGCCGTGGGCGTACGACCTGTCACCGCTCGGGTCCGCCTGCACCGAGCTCGACGCAAGTTGCGGGCCGAGCTCGAGACCGCTTCAACCGAACCGACTATCGACAGGGGGATCCCATCGTGAAAGAGAACCGCGACAGCAACTTCCAGGAGAGGCTGCTCGACGAGCTGAAGACCGTCGTCGCCCAGCGGGGCGCCGAGCAGGAGGCCTCCGCCGAGACCGCAGCGCATTCGCCCCGCTGGCGACGCGCTCCGCGGCTGGCCGTCGGAGCCGGCGCGGTGTTCGCCGCCGCCGCTGCGATGCTCGTCTTCAACTCCGGAAACGACAATACGTCGAAGGCATTCGCCGTCGAACCGCAGGACGGGGGCGGGGTGACGATCACGATCTACAACCCCGAAGACGCCGCGGGCCTCGAAGGGGCGTTGGCGGAAGCCGGGATCCGCTCCCAGGTGACCTGGCTGCCGCCCGGGATGACCTGTCGCGAACCTCGCTTCGCGAAGTCGACCGTGAAATCGCCTCTGGGCGGGGAGTTCGGCGAGATCGGGGCGGCCGGGCCGGGCGAAGCGATGACGATCGGCTTCATCAGCAGCCAGGAGTGGGAGGAACGCCGGCAGAAGTACCTGCGCGGTGAGATCTCCGATGCCGAATACGAATCGCCCGCGAACATCCTCCTCGACCCCGAATCGTTCCGCGCCGATCAAACCTTGGTCATCGCCGGATCGCGGGGCCCATATGACGGGGACCCCGAAGGGGGATTCGAAATGCGCATAGGAATCGCCGAAGGCCCGGTTGAACCGTGCGAATCGGTCGAGGTGCCGGACGGCGGTTTCCTGGGTGGCATCAACCGCGCATCCGAATCTTCACCCGGGAACAAATAGGAGTGAAAGTAGACGGCTGTTTGGCATTAGTTATAAAAACCTGACTGTTCTCTTTTTTTCGTGTAAACAGTAACTGTCGGGTTACCTCCGACAGTAAACACACACGAAATAGGAGAAATGACTATGAAACGCATTGGCCTTGCGGTGGTCTGCTGCGCGCTGGTTGTGAGCGTGATGGCAGGCGCTTCGATTGCCGGCGCTGAAGAACCGGTAACGGAACCGACGCCTGCAGAAGTGGAAAATTCCCCGAAAGTCGAAGTGACTACCCCGGGGTCGGTAGTGACTGCAGAAGGTAGTGTCATCAACGAACCGTCGCTCCTGGAATCGGAAGCGTCGTCGCTACTCGTGGGCTGCGTAGCGAACTTCATCTGCGTCTATTCGGGCACAGAATATACGAACCCGTATGTTGCAATTGAATGTGCCTTTGGCGGTACCGTGGGCCTAAGTGGAAACCGCTTCTCCGCCACAAACCGCTGCGGAAACAAAACGAACTGGCTTCGGGTGAGCGGGACCGCAACGGCCTGCATGAACCCGGGCGGCAACCGGCCTCATCCCGGTGCCTTCAATGAGGTATTCGTTGCTGTTCAGTACGGCGCATTCTGCTGAACGGTCATTCCGCAGTTAGCTGATAGGAGTGTGTCGACTCAAGGGGGAGGGTGTGCCTGCGCACACTCTCCCCTTCTCTTGAGGTATCGAGGGATTTGAACCGACGCTAGTCAGTCCACCAGTCGCGCCGGCCTTCGACGTCGTCGCGCGGGGACCCGCCGAGGTTGGGGGCGCCGATGACGAAGATCTCCAGGCCTTCCGGCCCTGCCTCGTAGCCTCGCCAGGTACCGGGCGGGACGCGGATCGCGTCCCATTCCTTGATCTCGACGATCTCGTCGTCGAGCTTCATCCGGCCGCTTCCGCCAAGGACGACGTAGACCTCCTCCTGCTCCTTGTGGGTGTGGCCGTACGGGAAGCGGTAGTTGGGCGGGATGCGCTGGTAGCCGAGGCCGGACTTCTCGAGCTCGAGCGGCTTGGTCGCCAGGCGGAACTCCAGGTCCGGTGCGCCGTCGAAGTTGGAACCGACGTCCTCCAGATCCTCCTTCAGGTTCCTGCGGGTGAACGGCACGGCGCCATCCTATGGCACCCCTGACGGGGTGGCTCGAAGGGGAAGCGGGCGCGACGGCCGCCGCTAAGATCCGCTGATCGTCAACCTGACGCGCATCTACACTCGCCTCGGCGACCAGGGCGAGACGCACCTCGGGGACATGAGTCGTGTCCCCAAGGACCATCCGAGGATCGAAGCGTTCGGCGCCGTCGACGAGCTGAACGCCTTCATCGGCCTCACTCTCGCGGTCGGCGAGATGCCCGACTCCCGCCGCGCCTGGCTTCGCCGCATCCAGAACGAGCTGTTCGATCTTGGGGCCGACCTCGCCCTGCCGCCCTCCGCCGACGAGAAGAACGCAAAGCTCAGGATCACCCCCGCCTATATCGAGTGGCTCGAGGCGGCCTGCGACGAGGTGAATGCCGAGCTCGAGCCCCTGCGCTCCTTCGTCATCCCCGGTGGTTCCGCCCTCGCCGCGCACCTCCATGTCTGCCGCACCGTCTGCCGGCGCGCGGAGCGGCTCGCCTTCGGCGTCGAGGAGGCCAACCCCGACGCCCTCCGGTACCTGAACCGGCTCTCCGATCTCCTCTTCATCCTCGCCCGCGAGGCGAACCAACCGGATGAGCCGCTTTGGCAGCCGGGCAGCTCCCAGCAGTAGTCAGATCAGCCCCTCCTCGCGCAGCCACTCCTCGGTCAGCGCCATTCCCTCGGCGAGGCCGACCCGCGGCTCGTAGCCGAGCTCGCGGCGGGCCTTCTCGATCGAGTAGGTGCCGCGCCGGGTGAGGTAGCGGATCGTGGCGGGGTTGACCTCGGTCGTCCCGCTGCGGAACCGGTAGGCGAACTCGTTCAGCCCGGCGAGGAATTGCGCCACCGGGGTCGGCAGGCAGACCGGCCCCCGCCTGCCGAGCATCCGGAAGTAGTGGCTGAAGAACTCCTTGGTGGTGACGCCGACGCCGTCGGAGAGAACGTAGATCTGCCCGGCGGCGCGCGGCTCGTCGATCGCCAGCAGCACCCCGTCGACGAGGTTCTCGACGAAGACCGGGCTGAACACGCTCTTGCCCATCGCCGGCAGCGCGAAGCGGTTGGCGCGGATCTCGGCCAGCGGCAGCACCGTCCAGGGTCGCGAGCCCGGGCCGTAGACGTCGCCGGGGCGGATGACCGTGACCGGCACCTCGCCCGCGGCATGAGCCTGCAGCGCCACCTGCTCGGAGGCGACCTTGGTGTCGACGTAGGGGTTGCCGTCGGTGCGGACGGGGTGCTCCTCGCCGACTCCGTCCGGGAACTCGACGTCGGAGAAGGCGCGCACCGAAGAGAAGTGGACGAAGCGGCCGGCCCCGGCCCGGGCGGCGCCCTCCAGCGCCAGCCTGGTGCCGAGCACGTTCAGCCGCCAGGACGCCTCGAGCCCGGCGGCGTTGGAAACGAGGGCGGCGGTGTGGACGACGACGTCGCAGCCGGCCATCGCCTCCTGCCACTCGCCCGGGGCGCGGACGTCACCGGCGAGGACGCCCGCCGCCTCGTCGGCGACCAGGTCGACGCCGCGCACCTCGGCGCCCCGGCCGCGGAGCCGAGCCGCCAGGGCGCGACCGATGAACCCGGAGGCGCCGGTGATGAAGACGCGGCTGGGCACCGGCGTCATCGGCGGCGGTAGACGAGGTGGGTGACGTGGGGGGTGGCGCGGCTGCCGACCGGCGTCAGCTCCAGCTCCCCGACGCCCTCGAACACCCGCTCGCCGCCGCCGGCGAGGAAGGGCGCCACGTGCAGCCGCAGCTCGTCGACGAGGCCGGCGGCGAGGTACTGGTTGAGGGTGCCGGGGCCGCCGGCGATCGAGACGTTCTTCTCACCGGCGGCATCGCGAGCCCGCTCGAGCGCCGCCTCGATCCCGTCGGTGACGAAGTGGAACACGGTGCCGCCTTCCATCTCGATGCTGGGGCGCGGGCGGTGGCAGAGAACGAAGGTCGGCGCGTGGTAGGGAGGGTTGGATCCCCACCAGCCCTGCCAGTCGAGATCCCACTCGCCTTCTTCGGAGTCGAACATCTTGCGGCCCATCACGTATGCGCCCGCCGCGGTGATCGCCGCCCGCTCCTCGGCGTTTTCGTCGACGTGGTCGAACTGCCAGCTGTGCAGCCTGTCCGCGTCGAGGTCCCCGAACGGCCTCTCCCGGCTCTGGTTGCGCCCGCTCCCGTAGCCGTCGAGCGTGATCGTCATGTCTGCGGTGACCTGTGGCATCTCTTCTCCTGTCATCGGAACCGATTGCGGTTACGGTCCTATCGAAAGACCACGACGGAGGAGCGCAATGGCAACGCAGACCCAGGTCATCAGCGGCACCGACTTCATCACCGTCTCCACGCAGGACTACGAGCGGGCGGCGGAGTTCTACGGCGAGACGCTGGGGCTCGAGTTCTCGAAGCGGTGGGGGAGCATGCCCGCCGGTGAGTTCGAGACGGGGAACCTGACGATCGCGGTGATGCAATCGGACGCCTTCGGCATCGAGTTCCAGGCCAACAACCACCCGATCGAGTTCCACGTCGACGATTTCGAGGCGGCGAAGGCGGAGCTGGAATCGCGCGGCGTCGAGTTCCGGGGCGACACCCTCGACTCGGGCGTCTGTTACCAGGCCTTCTTCGCCGATCCGGACGGCAACGCGCTGGCCATCCACCATCGCTACGCGCCGGCAGACGCGCAATAGCGCGCCCGCGACCACGATCGCCCATTTGCAAGCGAGCTTGCTGACATCTTGATTCGAGATGTCTAACATCTCATTTCAAGATGACTGTTATCGAGAACCAGGAGCAAGCGAATCGTTTCCTTTCGGCCCTGGGCGAGCAGCTCGCCGCCGCCGGCGAGCGTTTCGAGCTCGTTGTGGTCGGCGGTTCGGGCCTGCTCGCGCTGGGGGAAATCGAACGCTCAACTCGCGACGTCGACCTGGTCGCCCTGCGGAACGGGGAGCGGCTCGGCACGGCGCAGCCCCTGCCCGGCCCGCTGCGCCGGGCTGCTGAGCGCGTTGCGCGCGACTTCGGCCTGGATGCAGGCTGGCTGAACGGCGGTCCGACCTCGCTGCTCGACTTCGGGCTGCCGGAGGGATTTCTCGGGCGGCTGGACAGCCGCAGCTACGGCGAGGCCCTCGCTGTCCACTTCGCTTCGCGCTACGACCAGATCCACTTCAAGCTCTACGCGATGGTCGACGAAGGCGGGCCCGGCAAGCACGAGCAGGACCTGCGGGCTCTGGCGCCGAGCGAAGCGGAGTTGCTCGCCGCCGCCCGGTGGTCCCTGACCCACGACGTATCGGAGGGTTATCGGGAGAATCTCGTGAAGGCCCTCGAACACCTGGGGGTGAGCGATGCAGGTCTCCGAGCTTAGGGAGCAGTTGCAGAGCCGCCTCGCCTCTTTCCTCTGGGACCAGTGGGGCCAGCTCGGAGTGCAGGCATCCGTTGCGCGCCACGATCACTGGGCCGCCGATCCCGAGGCACTCGTCCTCCTCAGCCTGGAGGTCGGTCGTGAAGAACCGCGCCTCACCGATGAGGTGCTGGACTGGCTGGCGGTGAACGAGCGGCTGGTCAGCGTCCAGCGGCTGCGCAACCTGGTCGCCGACGAAGAGGACCGAGCGCTGGTCGAGGGGGCGATCGGCTGGCTTGCCGGACAGCGCCGGCGCGCCCGGCTGACGCCGAAGGGCGGTGAGGAGGCGCCACTTCGCCGAGCGCCCTTCTACCGCCGTGTCGCCTACGTGATCGCCGAGCCCGACCCGGCCTTCCTTGCCCAGGGATTCCTGAAACCGCCGGTCGAGCCGCGCCTGCACTCGCGCCTACCGGACCTCGAGGCGCCGATCGCCTTCGCCTTCCGCCTTCGCGCCCTGCTCGGTTTCGGCGCCCGCGCCGAAGCGATGCGGGTGATGCTTACCGTCGATGCGTCGTGGATGGGCGTGCAGGCGATTGCCGCCTCGACCGCCTACACGAAGCGGAACATCCAAGAGGCACTGGGACAACTGCGGGCGGCCGGCGTCCTTCGCTCTTCGACTCTCGGCAACGAGCAGCGCTTTCAGGCGCCGCGGCAGCTCTGGGCCGATTTCCTCGGGCTCGAAGAATTCCCTGTCCATCGCGACTGGCCTCAGCTCTTCACTGCCTACCGGCGCTTGCTGCGCTGGGCCGTTGCGAACGAGACCGCCGGGCTCTCGCCGTACATGCTCGCCAGCGAGGCCCGTACCCTCGCTGAGGAGCTGAGTGACGATCTTCGCTTCGCCGGGGTGCCCTTCGATGCCGGCGGGCCCCCCGGCGCGGATTACTGGGATGCGATCTCCGAGCGATTCCTTCGCGCCATGCCGGCCGGTCAGAACCACTAACGCTTGCTCAGGCCGGTTCGGGGGCCGGTGCCGGCGTGACCGTACGAGTCTCCGCCGGCTCCGCCTCGACCGTCGCCTCCTCGCCCGCGCTGGCGGGCGGGACGTGGCGCAGGAAGCGGGCGGTGATCGCGGCGGCGGCGAGCATCGCGAGGGCGCAGACCGCGGCGGCGGCGTGGAGGCCGCTGGCGAAGGCGACGTTCGCCGCGTCCAGCACGCCGGGAGGCAGCTGGCCGGCGACCGCGACCGCTCCGCCGAGGGTGTCGTGGGCGGAGGCGGCGGCTCCGGCTTGGACGTCGGCGGGAATCTCCTGCGCGATCTGGTCGCGGTAGATCGCGGTGCCGAGGGTGCCGAGCAGGGCGATGCCGAGCGCGCCGCCGAGCTCGTTCCCGGTCTGCGCCACGCCGGACGCGGCGCCCTGGCTCTCGGCCGGGGCGGAGCCGACGATCAGGTTGGTGCCGAGCGTGGAGCCGGGGGCGATGCCGACGCTGGTGATCGTGCTGGCGAGGACGAGCAGGGCGAGGCCGTCGTCGGCGCCGAGCTGGGTCAGCAGGGCGAAGCCGGCAGCGCAGATCGTCATCCCGCCCGCGACCAGGTAGCCGGGGCGGATGCGGGTGGCGAGCCGCGGCACGATCGCCGAGGAGACGACCATCATCGCGGCCAGCCCCGGCAGGCTCCAGAGGCCCGACTCGAGCGGCGACATGCCGAGCACGAGCTGGAAGTACTGGGAGATGAAGAAGAAGATCCCGTACATCACGAAGGCGCCGAGGACGTTGCTGCCGAGGGCGGCGCTGAAGGCGCGGGTGCGGAACAGCGAGACGTCCAGCAGCGGCTCGGCGAGCCGGCGCTGGCGGGCGACGAAGGCGATGCCGAGCACCACGCCGGCGGCGGTCGCCAGCAGCGAGGTCGCGTCGGCGCCGTGCGTCGCCACCTGCTTGATGCCGTAGATCGCCGGCAGGATCGTCGCCACCAGCAGGACCGCGCTGGCGATGTCGACGCGACCGGCCTCGGGGTTCTTGAACTCGGGCAGGAAGCGCGGCGCCAACACGAGGAGCAGCAGCGCCACCGGCACGTTGATGAGGAAGACGGAGTTCCAGTCGAACGCCTCGAGCAGGGCGCCGCCGATCAGCGGGCCCGCGGCCGCACCGCCGATGAAGCAGCTCATGATCACGCCGAGCGCCGCCGTGCGCTTGCGCTCGTCGGGGAACATCGCGAAGACCAGCGACATCGTCGAGGGGACGAGGGTGGCGCCGGCGAGGCCCTGGATCGCGCGGGCGACGATCAGCTGCTCGGGGCTCTGCGAGAGGGCGGCGAGGAGCGAAGCGGCGCCGAACGCGGCCCCGC
>JALYWY010000114.1 GCA_030852475.1 Actinomycetota bacterium
CTAGAGTGGCGCTACCGACTACCGGAGGGGACGCTGCAGATAACGACGCGCGTCGGATTTCTGAGCCCGGTTTTTGTGGCGTTTCCGCACTTTGACGCACCGGACCTTGCCTTTGACTTTCTTCTTCCGGAACCCTTTTTTGCAGCGTTTCGGTTTCGGTTTCGCCACCTGCGGGAGCGTCACGGCCGGCGGCGTCACCGCGGGGGGCGTCACGGCCGGCGGCGTCACCGCAGGGGGCGTCACGACCGGCGGGGGCGGTGGTCCGCCGAGCAGGTCGCCGTTGATCCCGTTGACGGCGCCGCCCGCGGTGATCGAGATTTCGTCGGCTTCTTCCCAAAACGCCTCGTGGTCCCAGAACTGAATGTCGAAGACTTCTTCGAAGTCCCAGAATTCGACTTTGTAGGGACCGGCGACGAGGCGATTGAGGGTGTAGTTACCGGCCGGATCCGTCGAGGTGCAGCGACCGGCTTCGTTCACCACTTCCCAGGCGCAGACTTCGATTTCATCCAGCGGGGCGCCGGTTGAAGCGGCGCGGACCGTGCCCTGGATCTGCCCGCCCAGGACGAGCTCCGCGTCGATCCCCGTTACCGCCCCCGTTTCCACGATGACCGGGTCGGCTTCCCAGGGGAACGACTGGTGGTCGAAGTACTGGATCGCGTATTTGGGATCGGGACTCCAGAATTCCACCATGTATTCGTCGGGGAGCAGGTCGGTGATTTCGTAGCTGCCGTTCGCTTCGGTGAGCACGCAGCCTTCGTCTTCTTCGAAGAACCCCCAGGCGCAGACTTCGACTTCTTCGATGCCTTCGCCGCTCACCACGTCGGTGACGGTGCCGGAGATCGAACCGGCCGCCGCGACCGCGGGGGCGATGCAGGCAAGGCAGAGAACGGCCGCGAGCACCGGCAGCGCCGCCCATCCCCGTCGCAATGAGATCTCCTGAGAACTCAAGACCGCGCAGTATATGGATGAAACGGGGACGTACCCGTTCAGGCGTCAAGTTTTTCAACTAATGAGGAGGCGTCGTAGGCGCCGAAGAATCGCTGGCCGTTGACGAAGAAGGTCGGGGTGCCGGTGGCCCCGCTCGCCTCGGCCGAGGCGACGTCGCGGGCGACGCGGTCGCGGTGGGCGCCGGAGTCGATCTCGCTCGCCATCCGCTCGGCGTCGAGGCCGATGTCCCGGCCGACCTCCAGCATCATCTCCCGCGAGAGTTTCGGCTGGACTGCGTAGAGCGCGTCGTAGTACTCCCAGAACTTCCCCTGGGCGGCGGCTGCCTCGCTCGCCTCCGCCGCCAGCTGCGCCAGCGGGTGGCGCTCGGGGATCGGCAGGTGGCGGAACCCGAACAGCAGCCGCTCGCCGAGCCGCTCGCGGACCCGGCGCAGGATCGACTGGGCGCCGAGGCAGAAGGGGCACTGGAAGTCGCCGAACATGACCAGCTGCAGCGGCGCCTCGCGCTCGCCGCGCACGTGATCGAGGTCCTCCAGCGGGGGTGAGAGAAGTTCGTCCACTCGGCGCTTGATGTTATGTCCCCGTGCACGACATCGAGTCGATCCTCATCCTCGTCCTCGCCGCCGCCCTCCTGGTCCGGGTCGCCGACTTCGGCAAGATCCCAGCGCCGATCGTCCTCGTCCTCGGCGGCCTCGCGATCGCCTTCGTCCCGGGACTGCCGGACGTCGAACTCGAGCCGGACACGATCTTCCTCCTCTTCCTGCCGCCGCTGGTCTACGCCGCCGGCTGGCGCACCTCGCCGCTGGAGCTGCGGGCGATCGTGCGGCCGCTGGGACTGCTCGCGGTCGCCCTGGTCTTCCTCACCGCCGCGGTCGTCGCCGTCGTCGCCCACGCCCTCGTCCCCGAGCTGAGCTGGGCGGAGGCGGCGATCCTCGGCGCCGTCCTCGCTCCCACCGACGCCCCCGCCGCGACCGCGATCTTCCGCCGCCTCGGCGCCCCGGAGCGGGTGCGGCTGCTGGTCGAGGGCGAGTCGATGATCAACGACGGCACCGCCCTGGTCCTCTACCGGATCGCGGTCGGGGTCGCCACCGGCGGCGCCTTCAGCCTCGGCGGCGCCGCCGCGGAGTTCGTCGTCATCGCCGCAGGCGGGATCGTCGTCGGCCTCGCCGTCGGGTTTCTCTCCGACATCGTCATCCGCCGCCAGAGCGAGTCGGACCTGGCGATCATGCTCTCGGTCCTGACCGCCTACGGCGCCTACATCGGCGCCGAGGAGCTGCACGTCTCCGGCATCCTCGCCGCCGTCGTCGCCGGCCTCTACGCCGGCTACCGCTCCCCCCACTCGCTCGACGCCGACGTCCGCCTCAACGCCGTCGCCTTCTGGAACGTCTTCGTCTTCGGGCTGGAGATCACCCTCTTCGTCCTCCTCGGCCTGCAGCTGCCAGAGATCGTCGACACGCTCGAGCAGAGCTCCGACGGCGTCAGCGAGCTGCTGCTGCCGGTGGCGGCGATCACCGTCGCCTCGATCGCCGTCCGCCTCGCCTTCGTCTTCGCGATGCGCGGCGACGCCGGCGACACCGCGGGCGAACGCTTCGCGGTCGGCTGGAGCGGGATGCGCGGCGCCGTCTCCCTCGCCGCCGCCCTCGCCGTGCCGCTCAGCGTCGACGGCCGCCCCCAGATCATCTTCCTCACCTTCGCCCTGATCCTCATCACCATCGTCGGCCAGGGCCTCTCGCTGCCGTTCATCGTCCGCGCCCTCAAGCTCGAACGGCCGCGACGCTGGTCCGACGAAGAGGCGGTGGCGCGGATGGAGGCAGCCCAGTCGGCCCTCGACCGCCTCGACGAGATGGAATCCGAGGAGCGGGCCAGCGAGAAGCAGCTGCAGCGCCTCCGCGACCTCTACCGCGCCCGCTTCCGCATGTGCCAGGCGGTCCTCGGCGGCGAGGACCCCGAGGCCGCCGCCCGTGAGCAGCGAATCGCCGACTACGGCAGCCTGCGCCGTGAGCTGATCGGAATCGAGCGCGAGGAGCTCCTGACCCTCCGCGGAGCGGGCCGCCTGCGCCACGAGACCCTGCGCCAGATCGAGCGCGACCTTGACCTGGAAGAGGCCCTGATCAGGACTTAGGGGTCGGGGAGGGGGTCCGGTCGCCCTCCGCGGGAATTGGGT
>JALYWY010000122.1 GCA_030852475.1 Actinomycetota bacterium
GGCCGCGCCCGCGAGGAAACCGGGATCAGCGAGAAAGGCGTCTCGATCCCCTCCGTCGCCGTCGAGCTGGCGCGGCGGGCCCTCGGCGACCTCTCCGACCGCCGCGTCCTCGTCGTCGGCGCCGGCGAGACCGCCGAGCTGGTCGCCAGGGCGCTGGTCGCCCGCGGCGTCGCCACCGTCTTCGTCGCCAACCGCCACTACGACCGCGCGATCGGCCTCGCCCAGCGCTTCGACGGCACCGCCGTCCGCTTCGAAGAGCTGCCCGAGCAGCTGGAGGAGGCCGACATCGTCGTCTCGGCGACCAACTCGCCGCACCACATCGTCGAGCGCGACGAGCTCGAGCACGTGATGGAGTCGCGACCCGAGCGGCCGTTGCTGGCGATCGACCTGGCGGTGCCGCGCGACATCGACCCCGCCTGCCGCCAGGTCGCCGGCGTCACCGTCCACGACATCGACGACGTCCAGCAGATCGTCGAACGCAACCAGGGCGGTCGCGAGACGGAGGCGGCCCGGGCCGAGCGGATCGTCGAGGCCGAGCTCGAACGCTTCGAGCGCTGGCTCGGCCTGCAGGAGGTGGTGCCGACGATCAGCGCCCTGCGCGAGCACGGCGACGAGGTCGTGCGGCGGGTGTTGGCCGAGAACGAGGGCCGCTGGGAGAGCCTCTCCGACGCCGACCGCGAGCGGCTGGAGAAGATGGCGAAGGCGATCGCCTCGCGGCTGCTCCACGAGCCCACCCTGCGCATTCGCAACTCGGCCTGCTCTGGCGAGTCCTACTTCTTCGTCAGCGCCCTGCGCGAGCTGTTCGGTCTCGAAGTCGAGACCGCGCCCGAGGCGGAGGGTCGCGACAACGTCACCGAGCTTCGCCGGCGCGACCAAAAGGGCTGAGGTGCGGATCGCGACCCGCGGCAGTGCGCTGGCGTTGACCCAGGCGCGCTGGGTGGCCGACCGGCTCGGGGGCGCGGAGCTGGTCGAGGCGAGCTCGGACGGCGAGCCGGGCGACAAGTCGCGCTTCGTGCGCGGGGTCGAGCGAGCCCTGCTCGCCGGCGAGGCGGAGATCGGCGTCCACTCGGCCAAGGACCTGCCGGGGACGATGCCCGAGGGGCTGGAGATCGCGTCGGTGCCGCCGCGCGAGGACCCGGCCGACGTCTGGATCGGCGCCGGCGCCTCGCTCGAGGACGCGCCGGAGGGAGCGCGGGTCGGAACCGCGAGCCTGCGCCGGCGCGCCCAGTTGCTGGCCGCCCGTCCTGACCTGCGGGTGGAGGAGCTGCACGGCAACGTCGACACCCGCCTGCGCAAGCTCCAGGAAGGCGAGCTGGACGCGATCGTGCTCGCCGCCGCCGGACTGCGCCGGCTCGGCCGCGAGGCGGAGATCGGCTTCGCGATTTCGACCGACCGGATGGTGCCGGCGGCAGGCCAGGGAGCGCTGGCGCTGCAAGTGCGCGCCGACGACGAGGAGGCCACCGATGCCGCCTCGGCGATCAACGACCTCGACGCGATGCGCGAGCTGACCGCCGAGCGGACCGTCGTCACCCTGCTCGAGGCGACCTGCGCCAGCCCCCTCGGAGCGCATGCCCGCTGCGAAGGGAACACGATCGAGATCGACGCCTTCGTCGGCCTGCCGGACGGCAGCGAGTGGGTGCGCGACAGTCTCGAGGGCGACGCCGAGCAGCCGGCGCTGGCCGGCGCCGAGCTCGTCCAGCGCCTGCTCGGCGCCGGCGCCCGCGAGATCCTCGACCGCGCCGAGGAGATGGCTTGACGGCGCGAGCGGGGGTCGTCTACCTCGTCGGCGCGGGTCCTGGCGACCCCGGCCTGATGACGGCGCGATCGCTCGAGTTGATCGCCGCGGCCGACACCGTCTTCTACGACCGGCTGATCCCGCCCGGCGCCCTCGACGGCGCGCGCGAGGACGCCGAGCTCGTCTATGTCGGCAAGCAGCCCGGTGTGCCCTCGGTCCCCCAGGAGGAGATCGGCGAGCGCCTGATCGAAGCGGCGCGGGCGGGCAGGAGCGTCGTCCGCCTCAAGGGCGGCGACCCCTTCGTCTTCGGCCGCGGCGGCGAGGAGGGCGAAGCGCTGCGCGAGGC
>JALYWY010000142.1 GCA_030852475.1 Actinomycetota bacterium
CGGGAGGACTCTCCCGGTAGGGAGAGCCCCCGATCGGAGACAGGACCCGCCGGCCAGAACGGTCTGTCCCTCACCCGTTGTTGTCGATCTTCGCCGGCACCTGACTCAGCTTCTCCGCCAGCGTGTCGATCCCAATCGCCAGCTTCCGCGTGTCCGCTTTGGTCAGCTCCGTGTAGGAGACGAACCCGTCCTCGGTCCGGTAAGGCTCGAGCGAGTTGAAGACCATCTTGAAGTCCGCTTCGATCTCCCCCGACAGATCCGCGTCGGTCTCGTCGAGCAGCGGCTTCACCGCTTCGAACGCCGCCAGCGAGCCTTCGACGTTGGCCTCGAAGTCGACCAGGTCGATGTGCGAGTAGCGCTCCTCCTCGCCGGTGATCTTCGAACCGGAGACCTCGGCCAGCAGCTCGTTGGCGCCGACGGCGATTTCGACCGCGTCGAGCTCGACCGTCTTCACCTTCTCGTCCAGCTCTTCGACGTCGGCCTGCAGCTGTTTCGCCACCGGCGCCATGCCCTCGGTGGTGTCTTCCACCCAGAGCGCTTTCTCGATTCGGTGGAAGCCGCCCCATTCGTCGGCGGGGACGCCGTCCTCGCGGGCGTCGATCCGCGGATCGAGGTCGCCGAAGGAACCGGCCACCGGCTCGATCCGCTCGTACGGGATGCGGGCGGCCGGGTAGAGGCCTTTCGCCTCGGCGACGTTGCCGGCGACCACGGCGGCGACGAAGGGTTCGGTCTCGGCGACCAGCTCCGCCGTGTTCTCTTCGAGGTATTCGCGGTACTGGGCGACCGCCGCTTCTTCCTGCGGGCTCGCCTGCTCGGTCTTCGCCGCGGCGGTGGTGTCGGTGGTCTCGTCGTCGCTCGAGCCGCAGGCGGCGACGAAGAGGGCGAGGAGGACGAGCGCCCCCGCCACGAGGGCTGGACGGACACGGGTTCGGTGCATCTGGGGTGGTGCTCCTTTCGGTAGGTGGATCAGGAGAAGAGGGATTCGCCGACGTAGCCGCCGGGCTTGGCGCCGGGGGGCATGGCGAAGAGGGCGCTGCCGACGTGCTTGATGTACTCGTTGAGCGCGTCGAAGCGGCCGAGCCGGCGCTGGATCGCGACGAACTGCTCGGGATCGCGCTGGAAGCTGATGAAGAAGAGGCCGGCTTCGAGCTCGCCGAGGCTCTCGTCGACGCCGTCGGTGAAGGAGTAGCCGCGGCGGAGGATGCGGGCGCCGCCGTTCTCGCTGGCGGAGGCGAGGCGAACGTGGGCTTCCCGCGGGATCACCGGGTGGCCGTTGGGCTTCTTCGCCTCCAGCGGCAGCGGCTCGAACTCGTCGGTGCCGCCAAGGGGGGCGCCGCTGTACTTGTGGCGGCCGATCGTCCGCTCCTGGTCCTGCAACGAGGCCCGGTCCCAGACCTCGAGCAGCATCCGGATCCGGCGGGTGACCATGTAGGTGCCGCCGCGAAGCCAGGCCGGCCCCTCGCCGCCGACCCAGACGAAGCGCTCCATCGCCTCGGTGTCCTCGGCGCGGATGTTGGCGGTGCCGTCCTTCAGCCCCATCAGGTTGCGCGGGGTGTCCTGGCCGCGGCTGGTGGTGGAGGTGCGGCCGAAGCCGAGCTGGGACCAGCGCATCGCCACCGTGCCACGGCCGATCCGGGCCAGGTTGCGGACCGCGTGGAAGGCGACCTGGGGGTCGTCCGAGCAGGCCTGGACGCAGACGTCGCCGCCGCTTTCGCCGGGGTTGAGCACGTCACCCGGCAGCGACGGCAGCGGCTCGAGAGGGGCAGGGCGCCTGCCGGCCAGTCCCAGCCCGGGCTTTTCGAACAGGCCCGGGCCGAACCCGAAGGTGACGGTGAGGCGGGAGGGGAGGAGGCCGACGGTCTCGCCGGTGTCGTCGGGCGGCGCCAGCGGCACGTCGTTGGTGTCGCCGACCATCTCGCCCGCCGTAGCTTCGTCCGCTGCCCGAGTCCACTCCCGCATCAGCTCGCGCAGCTCCGCCGGATCTTCGGTCAAGAGGTCGAAGGCGGCGAAGTGGAGCCGGTCCTGGGCGGTGGTGTCGATCCCGGCCTGGTGCTCGCCGTAGAAGGAGACGGTGCCCGTGCCGGTCGAGCTCGCTTCGGCACTCTCACGGCCTGCCAGGAACCCCCCGCCCCCAAGCCCCACGGCCGCAGCACCCACGCCGGCGGATGCCAGCAGGCGGCGGCGCGTGACTGGGGGAATCGAAGGCAAAGGGCTCCTGGCAACTGGTTTTAGGCCACCCTAATTAGGGCGGCCGAAAACCTACCAAGGAGCTAGGAATTCAGTCGACCGGCAGCCAGGGCAGGGACCACTGGCCGGTCCCGCGCGTCAGCTTCTCCGCCTCTCGCGGCCCCCAGGTTCCCTGCTCATAGGGATGGGCCGGACCAGGTTCGTCGAGCAGCGGCTGCACCACCCGCCAGGTCTCTTCGATCGCGCTCTGACGGGTGAAGAGGCCGGGATCGCCGGCGATCGCGTCGCCGAGCAGGCGCTCGTACGGCTCGGGGTCCTCGCCCGGCGCTTTCTCGAACAGCACCTGGAGGTCGGCGGCCTGGAACGCCTCTTCGGCAGCTTTCTTCGCGTAGAGGCGGATCCGCGCCCCCGGTTCCGGCTCGATCCGGATCGTCATCTGGTTCGGTTCCGGCGTCTTCCCCCGGCCCACCCCGAGTCGCGGCGGGCGCTTGAAGAAGACGGTCACCTCACTCGACTTCACCGGCAGGCACTTGCCGGCGCGGATGAAGAACGGCACCCCGCTCCAGCGCCAGTTGTCGACCTCGAGCTCGACCGCGGCGAAGGTCTCGGTGGTCGAGTCGGAGGCGACGTCCTTCACGTCCAGGTAGCCCTCGTACTGGCCGCGCACGTAGCGCTGCGGGTCGGCCGCCCGCATCGCCTTGAAGA
>JALYWY010000165.1 GCA_030852475.1 Actinomycetota bacterium
GGATCTTCCCTTTCCTCGCCTGCCCCCGGTCCGGAGCCGCGTAGCCGAACAGTTCGCCGCCGATCTGGGAGAGGTAGACGTCGGTCTTGCCGCGTTTGCCGCCCCGGCGCCCGTCGCTCTTCGGCTCGCGCCAGCCGAGCTTCTCGTTCTCGACGTTGTGGACGCGTTCGGCGACCCGCAGCACCCGTTCGACGAAGTCCGGAACGCCGTCGCCGTTGCGGTCGCTCAGGTCCGGGGCGTCGAGCCCCACCTCCACCCAGTGGACGCAGAAGTGCCGGGAGCAGGCGGGCGATTTCGGCGCCTCGGGAACGTTGTAGGCGTTGCGGTTCGGGTCGTCGACGTCGGTCGGCCGCGGCCTGATTTCCGTCGGCCGCGGCTGCGGCGCGATGAACGGCTCGTTGACGGGCCGATTCCGTTCGATATGAGAGCGTTTCAGGCCCGTCGGCGGCGGGGCTGCCGACGTGGGGGACGCGACGGCGAGAGCTAGGAGCAGTGCCGTCGCGATACCGACCAGCTGACGACGGCGATCCGACATCGATGAAACCCTACCGGCGCAGATGCGCGTAGCCCTCGCCCAGATCAACCCGACCGTCGGCGACGTCGACGGCAACGCCGCCAAAGTCGCGGAGTGGATCGACAGCGCCCGCGAGGCGGGCGCAGAGCTGGTGATCTTCCCCGAGCTCTGCATTCCCGGCTACCCGGCCGAGGACCTGTACCTGAAGCGCCACTTTCTGCGCGCGAATCAGGGCGCGGTCGAGGAGCTGGCGGCGAAGACGCAGGGGATCACGGCGCTGGTCGGCTTCGCCGAGCCGGTCGAGGGCGGCGGCGACTTCCGCCACGCCTACAACTCGACCGCCGTCCTCGCCGACGGCGCGATCGCCGCCGTCTATCGCAAGAACCGGCTCCCCAACTACGCGGTCTTCGACGAGCAGCGCTACTTCATACCGGCGGAGGAGCCGATGACCATCGAGGTCGGCGGCCTCGAGGTCGGGCTGACGATCTGCGAGGACGTCTGGGCACCGGGCCCGCCGGCGGAGGTGGAGGCCGAGCGGGGGGCGCAGCTGATCGCCAACCCCTCTGGCTCCCCCTACCACCGCGGCAAGGGCCGTGAGCGGGAGGAGATGTTCTGCCGGCGCTCCCGCGCCTACGGCACCTATTTCGCCTTCTGCAACCTCGTCGGCGGCCAGGACGATCTGGTCTTCGACGGGCAGAGCCTGGTCACGGCGCCCGACGGCAGCGTGATCGCCCGCGCCGCCCAGTTCGAGGAGGAGCTCCTGGTCTGCGACGTTCCCCACGAAGAGCCGGGATCGCTGGCGGAGCCGCTATCCGATCTCGACGAGGTCTACGGCGCCCTCACCCTCGGCCTGCGCGACTACTTCGGCAAGAACGGCTTCAAGCACGTCGGGTTGGCGCTCTCGGGCGGGATCGACTCGGCGCTGGTGGCGCTCTTGGCCGCCGACGCGGTCGGCCCCGACCGCCTCACCTGCGTCGTCATGCCCTCCCCCCACTCCAGCGCCGAGACCCAGCAGGACGCCCGCGACATCGCCGCCAACCTCGGCTGCGAGCTGATCGAGATCGCGATCGAGCCGGTGATGGAGAGCTTCGAGCAGGCGCTCGGCGGCTACCTCGAGGAGTCGGCGCCGTCGGAGCCGCGCGACCCCGCCAGGCCTTCCGAGCCGGACCTGACGGCGGAGAACATCCAGGCGCGGATCCGCGGCAACCTGATGATGGCCCTCTCCAACCGCCACGGCTGGTTGGTCCTCACCACCGGCAACAAGAGCGAGATGTCGGTCGGCTACGCGACCCTCTACGGCGACATGGCCGGCGGCTTCGCGGTCATCAAGGACGTGCCCAAGCAGCTGGTCTACGACCTGACGAAGCGGCGCAACGAGCGCGCCGGGCGCGAGCTGGTGCCGGCGAGCGTGATCGAGCGGCCGCCCTCGGCCGAGCTGCGGCCCGACCAGCGCGACGAGGACTCGCTGCCCCCCTACGACCTGCTCGACCGCATCCTCGGGGCCTACGTCGAGCGCGACGAGGGCCGCGAGGAAATTATCGCCGCCGGGATGCCGGCCGAGACCGTCGACGAGGTGATCCGCATGGTCGACCGCTCCGAGTACAAGCGCCGCCAGGCGGCTCCCGGGATTCGGATCACGCCGCGAGCCTTCGGCAAGGACCGGCGTCTGCCGATCACGAACAGGTTCGGCGGCTAAAGAGTTAGGGCGGCTAGCTCGGTCGCGGGCGAACCGCGATCGTCATCTGCGCCAGCGCGCAGGGCTTGCCCTCGTCGTTGAGGACTTCGCACTGCCAGAGCCAGGTGGTGCGGCCGCGGTGGCGGGCCTGGGCACGGACTTCGACGCCGCCCTCGGTGACCGGGCGGAGGAAGCTGACGTTGATCGACTGCCCCATCGCCGCCATCCCCTGGTCGTAGACGGCCCCGGCGGTCGCCTTCGAGCAGACGCTCTCGATCAGAGTCGACATCACGCCCCCGTGCATGAGGCCGAAGGGCTGGCGCAGCTCGTCGCGGATCTCGAGGCGCACCCGTGCGTCGTCGGGGTCGTCGCTGAGCCACTCGGTGCCGATCAGGGCATCGAAGTGGGCGGGCTCAACCGAAGCTTCTTTATTCATCGCTCCGCACCCTAATAGGCTTCCCTCCCGGTGGCGCTCAGCGACGACCAGAAGGCGATCCTGCGCCTGCTTGCCCAGCGCGGCGAGCAGGGGTATGAGGATCTTTCGGCTCTGATGGGAGTCGAGGTGGCCGAGGTGCATCGGCGGGCCAAGCAGGCTGCTGCCGCGCTCGAAGCTGAAGGGATTCCCGCTCCTGGGATTCCGGAGCCCCCCG
>JALYWY010000128.1 GCA_030852475.1 Actinomycetota bacterium
CCGAGGACGCGATCGTCTACACGACCGGCTACCAGTCGAACGTCGGCTGCATCGGCACCGTCCTCGGTCCCGGCGACACGGTTATCTGCGACTCCGGCGACCACGCCTCGATCCTCGACGGCTGCCGCCTCTCGGGCGCCAAGCTGCGCCCCTTCCGTCACAACCGCATGGACAAGCTGGAGAAGATGCTGCAGCGCGCGGCGGAGGACGGCGGCGGCGTCCTCGTCGTCGTCGACGGCGTCTTCTCGATGGAGGGCGACGTCTGCGACCTGCCGCGGATCGTCGAGCTCTGCAAGGACTACGGGGCGAGGCTGATGGTCGACGAGGCGCACGGAGCCGGCGTCCTCGGCTCTCGCGGCGCCGGCGCCTGCGAGCTGTTCGGCCTCGAGGACGAGGTCGACCTGCGGATGGGGACCTTCTCCAAGAGCCTCGCCTCCTGCGGCGGCTTCATCGCCGGCCCGGCCGACGTGATCGAGTACCTGCGGATCTCCTCGCGCTCGTTCATCTTCAGCGCCTCGGCGGTCCCCGCCGCGGTCGGGGCGGCGCTGGCGGCGCTGCGGGTGATCCGCGAGGACGGGCCGGAGCTGTTCGAGCGCCTGCTCTCCAACGCCGAGTACCTGCGCGAGGGGCTTCGCCACCTGGGCCTGAAGGTCGTAGAGCCGGGGACGCTGCCCGACGGCACCGTTGCCACCACCCCGGTGGTGCCGGTGATGGTCGGTGACGACTGGCAGGCGGTGCTGCTCTGGAAGGCCCTTTTCGAGGCCGGCGTCTACACCAACGTCGCCATCCATCCGGCGGTCCCGCCCGGGGGCGCGCTACTGCGAACGAGCCTGATGGCGACTCACGAGCGCGAGCATCTTGACGGTGCCCTGGGGACCATCGCCCGGGTCATCGGGGACTTCCCGGACCTTCCTCGCACTTAATTTTTTGGTCACAAGAATTTGACATCCCCCCGGGGGGGGAGTTTTGGGCTTGTCCAAAAATGAACAAGGGCAACGATGTGTCGAAATTGTTGCTCTTAGCGAATGGGTCGGACGGAACTTTGGTCATGGCGGGTTGACGGCCGGTACCCAAAGGGCGTAGCTTGGCCCCCTCGCCGAACGACCCAGGCGGGGCGTTCGGGAAGAGAGAGTCGGTCCGGCAGGATCAACCCCTCTGTGGGCGTTGGGAAGCCAGCCGGACGCGATACCCCAGCCAATCGATTCCTTGAAGGGAGGAGTCCCAGTGGAAGCTGCCTCAACGGCACCACCATCGACCATCGCCGCCTCAGCCGAGGCCCCTCAACACATGAGGGCGCTCGAACGGGCCAACACGGTGCGTCTGGCCCGCGCGGAGCTGAAGCGCGCGATTGCACGAGGAGACATGGATGCTGCGGAGGTGGTGCGCGACTGCCCGTGGGAGACCGAGAGCATGACCATCGCCGAGCTCCTGACCAGCCAGCGGCGCTGGGGACGGACCCGCGCCCGCAAGTTCCTAATGCCCCTCTCCCTGAACGAGAACAAGCAGCTCGGGACGCTCACCGCCCGTCAGCGCCGGCTGCTCGCCACCGAGCTGGCGACCCGCTCGAACGGCCAGGAGGCCGTAACCGCCTAAAGGTCAGCCGCGCATTCCGCCGATCCGGTAGCTGAGGCCCCCGGAGGCGCGTTGGAATGCGCGGCGAGCCAGATAGAAGGTGATGGCGAAGGCGACGGCGCCGACCGCCAGTGCCACCGCCAGGATCTGGTTGGCGGCGTAGAAGACCAAACCCGTGGTGAAGACGAAGGCCGCTCCCGCGAGCAAGGTGGTGTGGGAGCGCCAGCCGGCGAAGTGCTCGCGGATCGCCACCTCGAGGCCACCGAGCCCCGCGAGCGCGACGCCGACGCCGATCGCGGTCGGATGCCCTCCGATCACCCCGATCGCCAGCGAGACGATGCCGGCGAGGATGACGAGCTCGGCAAGGGGTGCCGACCCCCAAGGGGCTGGAGGGCGCTCGTCAGGTGCGGCGACCCGCTTCGCGGGCCGCGACTTGGCGCTCAACGGCCGCAAGCCGCCCGGATAACGGACATCCGGAGGAAACCTTGACGCGCCACCACCCCATCAGCATCCCGATCGGGCCGAGGCGGGGTTTCGAGTGCCAGTGGCCGCAGCCCGGCAGACCGAGGTCCTCCCGCGACACGCGGACCCACTTGAAGTCCCGAGGGGCGGCAAGCATCCTCTGGACGAGCTCGCGGTTCTCGTCCTCGACCCGCTGTCGCTCCACCAGAGCGCTTCGAGCCTCGGCGACACGGTCGGCGAGTCGATCGCGGACCGCCTCCAGCTCGCCGAGATCGAGCACCCGCGGTGCCGCGGCGGCGGCCTCGACGCGGTGCGGGACCTCCGTGTGACCGAACCCCTCTCCGACAAGGCGGGCGAGCTCCGCCTCGAGACGACCGATCTGCCGGCGCAGCTGCAGCCGCGCCTCGCGCTCGTCGACCGCGACGTCCAGCCCATCGAAGTCCCGTTGTCTCAGCAAAGCCGGCATCTCCAGAGAGTGTAGGCGAGGAGTCAGGCCGCCTCCAGGGTTGCCGCCGCCATCCACAGCGCCTCCTCGACGGCGATCTGGGGCACGCCCTTGACCTGGACGGCGACGACCGCGATGCGGCGGCTGTCCTGCTCGACCCCGCAGCCCTCGGCGGTCGGCCCGAAAAGCAGCCCGACCGGGCGCTGCTCGTCGGCGATCGCCAGCGTTCCCTTCGCCATCTCGCCGGGATGCCCCGCCAGCGACTCGCCGGGCGCCGAGTCGCGGAGGCAGATCCTGCCCTCGATCCTCTCGGCGTCGAAGGCGCGCAGCGCCACCCCCGTCTCCACGATCGCGATGTTGAGCGCGTCGGCGGGAAGCCCGCGACTGCGGAAGCCGCCGTCGTGGAGGCGGTCGAGCGTCAGCTGCTCGACCGGGGTGCGGGTGCGGTCGGGGTCCAGCCCGATCTGGCGGAAGAAGACGCGGTAGGCCCAGGGGATCGGTCGTTCGCGCAGGCGGATCGCCTGCGAGCCGTAGGTGCGGTCGGAGAGGTCGCGGAGGCGCCGCCGCACCGGCTCCGGGCTCCTCCCAGGCTTGGCGTCCACCTCCACCCAGGCGATTCCGAGCCCCGGGAACTCGGAGGCGATGTGGGGGGCGACCCAGCCCTGGCGAGGGGCCGGCACCCACCCGAGTCGCTGGTTGGCCGCGCCGGCGTCCACCTCAACTCGCTTCCGCCGCCGCAGTGTCTTCGAGAAGGCGCTCGACGCGATCGCTCAGCTGGCTCTCGCCGAGCTCGCCGATGCTCGCATCCTGCAGGGTTCCCCCGGGATATACGTAGGCGAAGGTGGGGCAGCCACCGACGCCGTAGAGGCTGGCGACGGCGCCATCGCGGTCGTAGCCGACCGGCATCGTCCAGCCGCGCTGGCTGATCAGGTCGCGGAGCGTCTCGCGATCGTCTCGAATGTTCAGCGAGAGGAAGCCCACCTCCCCACGGTAGCGCCGGGAGACCCGCTCGACCAGGTCCTGCTGCTCGACGCAGCTGTCGCCTTTGCTGAACCAGAACGAGATCACCAGCGGCCGGTCGAAGAAATCGCAGATCCTGATCGCTTCCGCGGTCTCGATTTGACAGGCGGGGGTACGGCGCGCGTCCTCCGGACAGGGGATGGCCGAGGTCTCGCAGTCGTCCTGGGCCACGTTCGCATCGCCTTCGAGCTTGCCCGCGGCCTCCGGGACCGCGAACTGCGGCAGCGGCCAGCGCGGCGGCAACCGGTCCAGGCCCAGGGTCTCCCCATCGCCGTCCCCACCGATCGTGTTGAACGCGGCAACCACGATCACGGCGAGGAAGATCAGCCCGACGACGAGCGAGTAGCGGTCTCTCATCGTCGCTCCAGCAACAGCAGCGAGGCCGGGAGGACGAGCAGCACCCCGATCAGGGCGGCGGTGAGGTCGACGACGGTGACGAGCCCGAAGTCCCGCAGCATCTGCACGTCGCTGGCGATCAGAACCGCGAAGCCGGCGATCGCGGTGACGCCGGAGGCGAGGACCGCGGCGCCGGTTCGGGAGTAGGCCCGGTGGAGCGCCTCCTCGACCCCCGCTCCTCCCTGGCGCTCCTCGTGGAAACGACCGGAGAGCAAGACCCCGAACTCGGTCGCGATCGCGATCGTCAGCGCCCCCAGCGCAGCCGACATCGGGTTCAGCGGGATCCCGGTGATCCAGAGCAGGAGCGAAGCCCAGCCGGTGGCGAGCACGGTCGGCAGCAGCGGCACCAGCGCCCGGCGCCAGGAGCGGTAGATCAGGAGCAGGGCGAGCCCCACCGCGAAGAGCCCCGCCAGCGTCAGCCAGTAGCGGCTGCTGGACAGATCCGAAGCGGAT
>JALYWY010000184.1 GCA_030852475.1 Actinomycetota bacterium
CGTTGGTGTCCTCGGGCGAGGCGAAGCCGGCGTACTGGCGCATCGTCCAGAGCCGGTCCCGGTACATCCCCTCGTGGATGCCGCGGGTGAACGGGGGCTCGCCCGGCTCGCCGAGGCGCTCCTCGAGGCCGGGGGCGACGTCCTCCTCGTCGTAGAGGGGCTTTATCTCGATCCCGGAGTCGGTGAAGACGCGCTCGTCGTCGGGCCCGACCAGCGGGGCGATCGTGCGATGCGCCTCCTGGGCGCCGGATCCGTCAGCGGCAGACATCCAGCGAGAGGATATTGAGACGGCGGTCCCGGGTGCGGGTCGGCGACCGGTGCGGCTCAGTCGCCGGCGCCGACGAGGCGCTCGACGCCGCTCTGGTCGATCGTCCGCCGCAGGCCTTCGTCCAGCTGGACCTTCGGTTCCCAGCCGAGCAGGTCGCGGGCACGGCCGATGTCGGGCTGGCGCTGCTGCGGGTCGTCGGTCGGCAGCGGCTCGTAGACGATCTCCGAGCGGGACTCGGTCACCTCGATCACCGTCTTCGCCAGTTCCAGCAGCGTGAACTCGTTCGGGTTGCCGATGTTGACCGGCATGTGAATGTCGGACTCGGCGAGCCGGACGATGCCGTCGATCAGGTCGTCGACGTAACAGAAGCTGCGGGTCTGGCTGCCGTCGCCGAAGACGGTGATCGGCCGGTCCTGCAGCGCCTGGCGCAGGAAGGTCGGGATCGCGCGGCCGTCGCGGGCGCGCATCCGCGGCCCGTAGGTGTTGAAGATGCGGACGATCGCCGTGTCGACGCCCTGCTGGCGGTGGTAGGCCATCGTCATCGCCTCGGCGTAGCGCTTCGCCTCGTCGTAGACGCCGCGCGGCCCGATCGGGTTGACGTGGCCCCAGTAGTCCTCCTTCTGCGGGTGGACCTGGGGGTCGCCGTAGACCTCGCTGGTCGAGGCGATCAGGAAGCGGGCGCGCTTGAACTTGGCGACGCCGAGCATGTGATGGGTCCCGTGGGAGCCGACCTTGAGCGTGTGCAGCGGCAGCCGCAGGTAGTCGATCGGGCTCGCCGGCGAGGCGAGGTGGTAGACGAAGTCGACGTCCTCGGGGATCTCGACCGGCTCGATGATGTCGATGTTGCGGAAATCGAACCGTTCGTCACGGATGTGGGCGATGTTCTCCAACGACCCCGTCTCGAGGTTGTCGATGCAGATCACCCGGTGCCCGTCGCCGAGCAGCCGCTCGCAGAGGTGCGATCCGAGGAAGCCGGCGCCGCCGGTTACTACGCAGGTGGCCATGGGCCGATCCTAGCGGTCTGAACCAGCTGGACGTTCTTCCGGTCAGGCGTGCAATTTCCGCATTTTTGGATTGAGAGATCCGTCCAAAAGGGGGGAGAAAACCGGTGCGCTTCCTCCTAGCACTGCCAGTGTGAACTGGAGAAGAACTCAAGTGGCAGGGGGGAATCGAGCGGTGGACGAGCCAGCCCGCAAGCGGGCAGCTGTGGAGACTTACGCGCGAAATGAGGCGATTCTGCGCCGAACCGCCGGCCGCTACTCGCTCTGCGCCGACGATGTCGACGACGCGCTGCAGCGAAGCCTGGAGATCCTCCTCCGCAAGGCCCCGACGGACGACCCGCAGCAGCTGATCAAGTGGATGCAGACCGTCGTCAAGCACGAGGCGCTGGCGATTCGCCGCGAGCGGGAGCGCATCCTCGTCGGGCCGGGCGTCAGCTCGGCAGCCTCGCCCACGGACTGGGTCGACCACCTTCCCACCAGCTCCGCCGGGCCGGCGGAGAAGTTCGAACGGCGCGAAGCGATCGCCCGCAGCCGCGAGGCGCTGCAGTCGCTGAAGCCGCAGGAGCTGCGCGCCCTCACCCTCCTCGCCGAGGGCTACTCCTACGCGGAGATCGGCGAGATCACCGGCTACAGCCGAACGAAGGTCAACCGGTGCCTGGCGGAGGGGCGGGAGCGCTTCCGCAGGCTGGTCGTGCGCAGCGAAGAAGGTCGCCGCTGCGCGGAGCTGCAGCCGCTGCTCTCCCGTTTCTGCGATAGCGAGGCCGGGCCCGAGGAAGTCGCGAAGGTGCGCGAGCACCTGCGTGCCTGCGCCCACTGCCGCGCGACCCTGCGGGCCTACCGCGCCGCGCCGGCCGCCGCGGCGGCGCTGGCGCCCACCCTGCCGCTCGATCGCTCGCTCTGGGAACGGG
>JALYWY010000196.1 GCA_030852475.1 Actinomycetota bacterium
CCTGCGCGCCTCCCGCAAAGCCGCCCGGGTGCCGCTGAAGTGCAGCGGAGGCTCGTGCCAGGGCCAGCTGCGGCTCCACGCCGGCAAACGGACCCTGGCCCGCGGCTCCTACTCCCTGACGAACGGCGCCAAGGAACGGGTCGCCCTGCGGCTGACGAAAGCGGGCCGCCGGATCGTCGCCTCCCAGCGGGGAGCGGACAAGCGCTCCTTCCGCGTCCGGCTCCAGCTCGTCGACGCCGGACGGCCGGTCCCAGTCGAGCTACGCCGTCGACTGCATCTCTTACGCGGGCGCTAGTCCGTTCCGGGTACACGCGAACGAAGATCGACAGGGAGGCCCAAAGCGCTTCAAAGGCCCCTGGAAGGCAGGTCATAATTTGAGGGTCGCGGCGGCCGTCGCGACAGGACAAAGGAGATCGATGAAGAGAGATCTGGAGGCCTAGAGACGAATGGGAGCCTTCGCAGGCATGGTGCTTGCGATTGGCTCAGCCCTCTTCCTCCTCGGAATGCTTCTCGCGGTAGTGCTGTGCCTTAAGGCGCTGCGGGAGGGATCCGAGTTCGAGGCAGAGATCACGGCACGATCGTTTCGCCTTCGCACCAAGCCGGTTCCGAAACCGCGTAACGGAAGTTCCGACGATGCGAACCGGCGGCTCAACGATGATTCCGGTGCCCTCGAGTCACAGCATGCCCGACCAGCACCGGCTACAACGAATTAATCAGATGTAATCAAGGCCGGGCCCTTTACGCGTGGGCCCGGCCTATGCATTCCAAGGCCGAGCATGAAAGGCATGGGTGGGGCTAGCGCTAGCGATCCAAGCGTTGATCATTCTTCTGCTTGTCCAGAAGCTTCTCTTGGATTCCTGAGGTTTGAGAGCGGCGATTGGACGCCGGGGAAGCAGCAGCCATGCCACTAAGTGAGCGCCTTCAGCTTGAGGTTCTGGTCAGGAGCCGTAGTACTTCTGCATGATCCGCTCCTGAAATCGCGCTAGCCGCTCCTCGATCCTCTGCATCTCGGGCGTGATCCGTCCTCGCATGTCGCCGTGGTACTGAGCCAGGTCACCCCGATTCCAGGCCTCGAACCGAGCTTCAGCCGTCCTGATGTAGCTGTGGATCAGCTGGTCATCCCGCAGAGCAACGCGCACGTTGTCGATCTGCTGACCTTCGTAGCTCAGCTCAGGATCCGACAGGAAGACGGTCACCGGATCCATCGCGGGAATCTGCTTGGGCGTCACGTCCAAGAGGAGTCCCTCGTCCGAGATCCAGAGGGCGTGAAATTCGGCCTCGATCATCACGCCCTTGAGCGACTCGATCAAGTTCCAGCCGTAGACGATGTCTCCGCCGTGGAGCGCGATGACTTTTTCGATATTGGGCACACACTCCAAAGGCTTTGCCCAGGGCGGAGCATCGACCTTGACGGTCTTCGGGATCCCGCCAGGAACAAGACGCTGGCAAAGCTCGCTCAACACCGTCGAGTCCGCCGCAGGACTTGGCAGTGGAGGCATCAAGAACGCCATCAACCGAGACTAGCCAGCCCGATGGCCCATTCCGACCATGTCTTCGCAACTTGGGATGAAAGCCGTCTCGACTGCATCGACAACGGTGCAGAACATGCCCCGCCGTTCCGTCTGAATCGAACGGACTAGGGCGAGGCCGGAGGCAGGTGCTTTGACTCTCTGCCCCGCCGCTCCCACCAGCCCCAGAACGTCATCACCGCGCCGGCGTAGATCCAGCCGAGGAGAACGTCGAAGAAGTAGTGCTCGCCGGTCGCCATCAGGGTCAGGCCCATCGCCAGCGGATAGAGCAGCAGCAGCGGCCGCACCCAGGGACGCACCCGGCCCCAGAGGAAGAAGGCGACCAGGGTGACGAAGGCGGTGTGCAGCGAGGGCACGGCGGCGACGAGGTTGCTGCTCGCCTGCCCCTTGGAGAAGAGCGAGGCGGTGCCGAGGCTGATCACTTCCCAGCCCTTGCCGGTGGTCCGGTGCACCTCCTCCAGGGCGCCCGTTTCGGCCGCCAGCCAGGGCGGCATCGCCGGGAAGAGGATGTAGGTGGCGAGCCCGGCCAGGGCCAGGGTGACGAGGCGGCGGGTGAAGCGCTGGAAGGCGAGGCGGTCGCGCGCCCAGAAGTAGCCGGCGAGGGCGAAGGGGACGATGAAGTAGGAGGTGTAGACGAAGGTGAAG
>JALYWY010000208.1 GCA_030852475.1 Actinomycetota bacterium
GGATCTCGGTGTCCTCGGCGGAGACCCGCGGGCGGCTCTCGTAGCGACGGCGGACGCGCTGCGGCGAGCGGGCGAGGAGCTCGAAGCCCTCGAAGCCGGTGGCGATCACCGTCACCCGGACCTCGTCCTTCATCGACTGGTCGACGACCGAGCCGAAGATGATGTTGGCGTTGTCGTCGGCTTCGGCCTGGACCAGCTGCGCCGCCTCGTTGACCTCGAACAGGCCGAGGTCCTCGGGGCCGGTGATGTTCAGCAGCATTCCGGTCGCGCCTTTGATCGACTCCTCGATCAGCGGCGAGGTGATCGCCGCCTTGGCCGCGTCGAGCGCGCGGGCCTCGCCGGAGGCGGAGCCGACGCCCATCAGGGCCGAGCCGGCGTCGCGCATGATCGTGCGCACGTCGGCGAAGTCGAGGTTGATCAGGCCGGGGATCGTGATCAGGTCGGTGATGCCCTGGACGCCCTGGCGGAGGATGTCGTCCGCCTGGCGGAAGGCCTCGAGCACGCTGGTGCGCCGCTCGACCGCCTGCAGCAGCTTCTCGTTCGGGACGATGATCAGGGTGTCGACTTTGTTGCGCAGTTTCTCGATCCCCTCGAGCGCCTGCTGCATCCGTCGTTTGCCCTCGAACTCGAACGGTTTGGTGACCGCGCCGACCGTCAGCGCCCCGATCTCCTCCTTGGCGATCTCGGCGATGACCGGCGCCGAGCCGGTGCCGGTGCCGCCGCCCTCGCCGGCGGTGACGAAGACCATGTCGGCGCCCTTCAGCGCCTCCTTGATCTCGTCGCGGCTCTCGGCCGCCGCGCCGGCGCCGACCTCGGGGTTGCCGCCGGCGCCGAGGCCGCGGGTCAACTCCTGACCGATCGAAAGCTTGATGTCGGCGTCGCAGGCCTGCAGCGCCTGCGCGTCCGTGTTGACGGCGACGAACTCGACGCCGCGGATGCCGGCGTCGATCATCCGGCTGACGGCATTGGTGCCACCGCCGCCCGCGCCGACGACCTTGATCACCGCTAGATAAGTGGATTCCATGTGAGTTGAGCCTTTGTTCCGTCCGACCCTTCAGCCATGCTCTAGGGTTCGAGCCTCCCGCTGAAGGACGGAAATTGCGCTCAACGTAGGGCATTCCCGCTGCTCTGTCAAACCGCCGACAGGCATCCTGCAGCTACCAAGACTCGACTCCTACTTGAGGGTTGAGGCACTCTCACCCTCAGGTTGAGACTTTTCGACACCGCTTCCCAAAGCCCTTTCTCGGACCTATGAGGTGGTTCAGGGTGGTGCCGGCAGTTCGTGTTCGGAGCCGCCGTAAGAGGGGCGGCTGGGAGCGTGCAGGTCTACATAATCGAGCGCGGTGATCTCCGGATTGGCGAGAACCGCCGCCGCCGCCCGCCACTTTCGCGCCGCCTGGGTGCCGTCGCCGAAGTACAGCTCGATGCCGGTCGTCAGTTCCACCTCCACCCCCCGCTCGCCGAAGGAGCTGCCGGCGACGTAGGGGCGCAGGGCGTCGGGGGTCGCGGCGAGAACGCGCGCCTGCTCGAGCGCCGGCCCTCGCAGGCGGCCGCCCTTCGGGGGCTCGTCCAGCGGCAGCCGCGGCAGCGGCGGGTCCTCCGGCAGCGGCAGCCAGCGCACCAGCCGCCCGTTGCCGCTGACGCCGATCGCTTCTTCGCCTTCGCCGATCGTCGCCGCCAGCTGCGGGACCATCACCCGCGGCTCGGCCGTGTCCTGGCGGACGAGGAACCAGTAGGCGGCCAGCGCCACCACCAGCGCCGCGACCACCCCTGCGATCAGCTTGACCCTCACAGCTCCCAACCGTCCGGCCACTCGACCTCGCCCAGCACCTGCACCTCCGGTTCGAGAACGACCCCGAACCGCTCGTGCACCCGTCGCCGCCCCTCGGCCATCAGCTCGAGCACCTCGGCGGTGGTGGCCCCCTGGTCGTTCTCGACGAAGTTGGCGTGCTTCTCCGAGAAGCGGGCGCCGCCGTGACGGAGGCCTCGGCAACCGGCGGCCTCGAGCAGCTGGCCGGCCGACTTCCCCTCCGCCCGCTCGTCCTCGGGGTTCTTGAAAGTCGAGCCGAAGGTCTTGATTCCGGAAGGCTGGGCCTCGCGCCGGCGCTCGCGCATGCTCGCCAGGGTCGCCTTGATCCCCTCCGGGTCGGCGGGCTCGAGCTGGAACGAGGCGCGGGCGACGACTTCCCCCTCTTGCAGGTTCGAGTGGCGGTAGGTGAACCCGAGCCGATCGGGGGGGCGGCGGTCGGTGCCGGCCGCGGTGCAGACGTCGACCCACTCGAGCACGCGCGCCAGCTGCCCGCCGTAGGCGTTGGCGTTCATCCGCACCGCGCCGCCGGTGGTACCCGGGATGTTCACCCCGAACTCCAGGCCCGAGAGACCCCAGCCGGCGGTTTTCGCCGCTGCCGAGGGAAAGCGGTAGCCGCCGCCGCAGACGACGTGCTCCCCGTCGCGCTCGATCTCCGCCAGAGCGCCGTCGAGCTTGAGGGCGAGGCCGTGGAAGCCGTCGTCGGCGACCAGCAGGTTCGAACCCGAGCCGACCATCCCCACCGGCAGGCCCTCGGACTCGGCCCAGCGCAGGGCGGCGACGAGGCTCTCCTCGTCTGCCGGCCGCGCGAACCAGTCGGCGGCGCCGCCGGTGCGGACCGTGGTCAGCCGCGCCAGCGGGTAGTCCCGCTGCACCCCCTCGGGCGGGGCGCTCATCGCGGTCCCTCCGTGACCAGCGCCTCGCCGAGCCTGAAGACGTCGCCGGCCCCGATCGTGACGAGGATGGTCCCCTCGCCCACCTCCTGGGTGCGATCCAGGCGCTCGCTCAGCGCCCGCTGCGCCAGCTCCAGGCCCGGCAACCACCAGACCGGTTTGCCTCCACCCCGCTCCGCCGCGGCCTGGGCGACCTGGAGACCGCTGACGCCGGCCAGCTCTCCGACCGGCTCCTCGCGGGCGGCGTAGACGTCGAGGACCACCATCTCGTCGGCGAGGGTGAGGGCCGCTCCGAACTCCTCGGCCAGCGCCTTGGTCCGCGAGTAGAGGTGCGGCTGGAAGACCGCGATCAGCCGCGACGGCCGCAGTTCCCGCAGGGCGGAGAGCGCGGCGCGGACCTCGGTGGGGTGGTGGGCGTAGTCGTCGTATATATGGACCGGCCCGCGCGAGCCCTTCAGCTCGAGGCGGCGGTGGACGCCGCGGAAGCCGCTCAGCGCCTCCGCCGCGGAGCCGAGGTCGAAGCCCGCCAGCTGCAGGGCGGCGAGGGCGGCGCGGGCGTTGCGGCGGTTGTGCTCGCCTGGCACCGCCAGGTTCAGCTCCGCCGGGCCCGGGGCCGCGGCGTCGAAGCGGACCACCTCGTCCCCCGCTCTCTCCAGCCAGCCCATCCCTTCGTCCGCCGGACGCACCAGCCCCCGCGCCGGGCCGGCGAAGGCGGCAAACGCCTCGTGCAGCTCGGCCAGCGATCCCCAGCGCGAGTGGTGGTCCATCTCGACGTTGGTGACGACCGCCACCTCCGGCCGCAGGCGCAGGAAGCTGGCGTCGCTCTCGTCGGCCTCGGCGACTACCCACTCGCCCTCGCCCCAGCCGGCGTTGGCGGCGGCCCCGTCGGGTCCCAGCCCGGGCACCTCGCCGCCGACGAAGAAGGCGGGGTCGGCGCCGATCGCCCGCAGCGCCCAGGCCGCCATCGCCGTCGTCGTCGTCTTGCCGTGGGTGCCGGCGATCGCGATCAGCCGCTTCTCGGCGCAGAGCTCGGCGAGCAGCTGGCCGCGGTGGATCGGCTCGGCCCCGCGCTCGCGGGCCAGCGCGAGCTCGGGGTTGTCCTCGGAGATCGCGGTCGAGACCACCACCTCCGCCCCCTCGGGCAGGTTGGCGGCGTCGTGGCCGACCGCCGGTTCGAGTCCCGCCGTCCGCAGGCGCTCCATATAAGAGGAGTCGGCGCGGTCGCTGCCGCTCACCTCGGCGCCGAGACGCGCGCAGACGAGGGCGAGACCGCTCATCCCGGCGCCGCCGATCCCGATGAAGTGCAGGCGGCGGCCGCTCCAGTCGCTCACGCCGCCGCCTCCAGCACCTCGTCGGCGATCCGCCGCGCCGCGTCGGGCCTGGCGAGGCGGCGCGCGGCGGCGGCCATCGCCTCCAGCCGCGCCGGATCTCCAAGTACCGCGGCGACATCCGCCCACAGCCGCTCCGCCGTCAGCTCGGCGTCGGCGATCACGCTCGCGGCGCCGCCCTCGCGCATCCACTCCGCGTTGGCGGTCTGGTGGTCGGCGGTCGCGAAGGGATAGGGAACGAGGATCGCCGGGCGACCGGTCGCGATCACCTCGAAGATCGAGCCGCCGGAGCGGGCCAGGACCAGGTCAGCCGCGGCGAGGCCGTCTCCCAGGCTCGGCTCGTATTCGAGCAGCGTGTAGCGATCGCCGTGCGGCGCGGCGGCGAGCCGCTGCTCGACCTCCGGGAAGTCCCGCCGGCCGGCGATGTGGAGGACGTGGAAGTCTCTTTCCTCCCGCTCGGCGAAGGCCTCGACCGCGGCGAGGTTGACCGAGCGCGCGCCCTGGCTGCCGCCGAAGACGAGCAGGCAGCGGGCGCCGGGGCCGATCCCGAAGCGGGCCCGCGCGGCTGCCCGATCCCCTTCCAGCACGGCTTTCGGGACCGGCCTCCCCGTCACCAGATAGGGATCGCCCTCGCGTCCCGCGAGCGGGAAGGCGAGGCAGACCCGCCGCGCCCGTCCCGCCAGCAGCCGGTTCGCCAACCCCAGGTGGCTGTCGGCCTCGGTGAGGACGAGCGGGGTCCGGGTCAGCGCCGCCGCCAGGCCCGCCGGTCCGGCGACGAAGCCGCCGCCGCCCATCACCACGTCGGCGCCCCGGCGACGCAGGACCCTGCGCGCGGCCCCGACCGCCCCGAGCGCCTCCAGCCCCGCCCGCGCCGCGCGCAGCGGATTGCGGCGGTCGATCCCGCGCACCCTGACGAAGTCGATCTCGTAGCCGGCGGCCGGCACCAGCTCGGCCTCGATCCGCTCGCGCGTGCCGAGGAAGCTGACCTCGGCACCGCTAGCCCGAAGCTCGTCGGCGACCGCCATGGCGGGTACGACGTGCCCCGCGGTTCCCCCCGTCGCCACCACTACCTTTGGCTTTCCTGGCACCGCTCGCTCGACTCCTTCCATCGCGCGCGGGCGCTCGCCCGCCTTGGACGACGCGCAGTTTGCCAGCGCCGGTGGGCGTCGAAGTGCGCGCCGCCTTCGCGCTGCCGCCGCGGGCGACGTTGAGGATCAGGCCGACGGCGAACAGCATCGCCATCAGGCTGCTGTTGCCGTAGGAGACGAAGGGCAGCGGCACCCCCGTCAGCGGCGCCATCCCCATCACCGCGAAGAGGTTGATGATCGCCTGAACCAGGACCAGCGAGGTGAGGCCCGCGACGAGGATCTTGCTGTACCTGTCCTTCGCCTTCTGCGCGGTTTTGAGGCCGGCGTAGCCGAACATCGCGAAGAGGCCGACTACCCCGAGGATCCCGATCAGGCCAAGCTCCTCGCCGATCACCGCGGAGATCATGTCGGTGTGGGCCTCGGGCAGGTAGAAGGCCTTCTGGACGCCGTTGCCGATGCCCTCCCCGAGGATGCCGCCCGAGCCGAGGGCGATCTTCGCCTGCGCCGCCTGGAAGCCCGCGCCGGCGGCGTCGGCGGTGGGGTTGAGGAAGGCGGTCAGCCGCGCCATCCGGTAGGGCTCGACCACCGCCATCAGCAGCGCCAGCCCGCCGATCACGAGGCCGATCTTGCCGAGGTCCGCCGGCCGTGCCCCGGCGGCGACCATCGTCGCGCCGATCGCGAAGACGATCGTCATCGTCGTCCCCATGTCGGGCTGGAGCATGATCAGCAGGGCCGAGGCGCCGACCACCAGCAGCAGGGGCATCATCCCTTCGATCGAGCGCACCCGCTTCGGCTTGCGCGCCAGCAGGTCGGCGGCGTAGAGGACCAGCGCCACCTTCGCCAGCTCCGAGGGCTGGACCTGGAGGAAGCCGCCGCCGAGCCAGCGGGTGGCGCCGTTGACTTCGGTGCCGGCGGCGAGGACCGCGAGCAGGAGGAAGATCGAGCCGCCGAGGATCAGCGGCGTCGCTTCGCGGACCAGTTGCAGGCCGTGCCGGGCGACCAGGTGCATGATCACGAGGCCGACGGCCCCGAACAGCAGCGTCCGCTTCAGGTAGAAGGCGCTGTCGGAGAGGCCGCCGTCCTGCAGGACCCGGGTGGTCGAGCTGGCGGAGAAGACCATCACCGCGCCCAGCGCCAGCAGGCAGAGGGTGGCGGTGAGCATCAGGTTGTACTCGGGCGGCAGCGGACGGCTCCGCTTCTTCGCGCGCTTGCCGCGCCGGAGCGTCACTGAGCTCATCGCTCCAACCCCCGGACGATCTCGCGGAAGCGATCGCCGCGCTGCTCGAAGTCGTCGAAGGCGTCGAAGCTGGCGCAGGCGGGTGAGAGCAGGACGACGTCTCCCGGCGATGCCGCGGCGGCGGCACGACGGACGGCGTCCTCGAGATCGGCGCAGCGGTGCAGCCCGACCCCCGTTTCGACCACCGGCGCCAGCTCGCGCGCCATCCGCTCGGCGGTGGCGCCGATCAGGTAGCAGGCGCGCGCCCGCTCGCGGAGGGGGTCGACGAGCGGCGTGAACGGCTCCTCCTTCTCGCTACCGCCGAGGATCGCGTGCACCCCGCCCTCGAAGGCCCGGATGCCGACGCTGGCGGAGGCGACGTTGGTCGCCTTCGAGTCGTTGACGAAGCGGACTCCGTCGAGCTCGGCGACCGGCTCGAGCCGGTGCGGCACCCCGGCGAAGCTGCGCAGCCCCTCGCGGACCGCCTCGCGGTCGATCCCCATCGAGAGCCCCGCCGCGGCGGCGGCCATCGCGTTGGCGACGTTGTGCTCGCCGAAGAGGTCGAGCTCGTCCACGGGCAGCAGCGGCTCGCCGTCGTAGAAGATCACTCCCCCGGCCACCGCCACCTCGCAGTCGGGGGCGGCGCCGACGCAGAAGGCGACGCGGCGGGCGCAGCCGCCGAGGTCGGTGTTGGCGGCGAAGGGGTCGTCGGCGTTGTAGACGGCGACGTCGTCGTTGCCCTGGTTGGCGAAGATCCGCAGCTTCGCCGCCAGGTAGGACTCGAGGTCGGCGTGGCGGTCGAGGTGGTCGGGAGCGAGGTTGAGGAAGACCGCGCACTCGGGGGCGAAGGCGACCGTGTCCTCGAGCTGGAAGCTGGAGCACTCGCAGACGATCGTCGTCTCCGGCTCGACCTCGCCGACCAGCTCCGAGAGCGCGGTGCCGACGTTGCCCGCCACCGCGACCGGCTCGCCGGCGCTGCGGTAGAGGTGGCCGAGCAGCTCCACCGTCGTCGTCTTGCCGTTGGTCCCGGTGACGCCGACGAAGCGGTTCGGCAGCGCCCGCCAGGCGAGCTCCATCTCCCCCACCACCTCGACGTCCCGCTCCAGCGCCGCCGCGATCACCGGCGCCTCCCGGGGAACTCCCGGGCTCTTGACGACGGTCCGCGTGCCCTCGAGCTGTGCCAATCCATCCGTATCCAGGAAGACTTCGACGCCCGCCCCCTCGAGCCCTGCCGCCCCCTCGGGATGCCCCGAATCGACCGCCCGCACCGTCTCCCCGCGCGCCGCCAGCAGTTGCGCCGCGGCCTGCCCCGAGCGCGCCAAGCCGACCACGAGGAACGGCCCTTTGGGCAGGGGCGGGCGAACTTCCTTGGCGGGCACGCTCGGCGGCACGCCCAAAGCTTCGCTAGCGCGCCGGATACCCCTGTCTCAGTGACTCTTCAGCGGGCGAACTCTCGGATCTCCCGCGCCAGCGCCTCGGGCTGGTCCTCGGGGATCAGGGTGAAGCAGTCGGGGAGCTCGACGTAGCGGGAGTCGGGGAAAGAGGCGGCGAGGGCGCGGCCGGCCTCGTTGGGCATCATCTTCCCCTCCTCGTCCCAAACCACGAGGACGGGGCGGTCGAAGGAAGGCAGCGCCGCGGTCGCCCGCGCCAGGTCGTGCTTGCCGCGCATCGCGTCGCCGGCGTAGCGGCGCAGGTCGCGGCGGATCTCGCGCTTGCGCAGCGGCTCCATCCAGTCGCGCATCAGCTCATCGGGGACGCCGCGCTTGGTCATCTGGCCGAAGACGAAAGGAAGCCGGCGCAGCCGCGGCTGCAGCAGCAGCGCCCGGGTGGCGACGTAGCCGCCGGGGAGCTTGGCCGAGACCCAGGCGGCGAACCCGGCGAGGCCCGGCGGGTAGTTGCCGGCGGTCTCGCAGCTGACGAGGACCAGCTTGCCGACCCGGTCCGTGCCGCCGTCGGCGATCATCACCTGCGCCCCGCACCAGTCGTTGAAGCAGAGGGTGACGTCGCGCAGGTCGGCCGCCTCGAGGAACTCGGTGACGATCCGGCCCATTCCCACCAGGGTCAGGTCGGCGTCGGGCTTCATCGGTTTCCAGTGCGCCCCGGTCGGCAGCGATGGAGAGACGCAGCGGAACTCCGGCGCCAGCTCGTCGATCACCTTGCGCCACTGCTTCCAGTCCATCAGCAGCCCCGGGATGAGGACCACGACCGGGCCGTCGCCGCCGGTGTCCTGGTAGGCGATCCGCCCGGCGGTGACCTCCACCTCGGGCACGGCTAACTGCCGATGGACTGCTGGTACAAGGTGAAGCCGATCCCCGAGCAGACGGCGGCGATGATCCAGAAGCGGAGCATGATCTTCGTCTCCGACCAGGCCATCATCTCGAAGTGGTGGTGCAGCGGCGCCATCAGCAGGACGCGGCGGCGGAAGGTCTTGAAGGCGAAGACCTGGAGCAGGACCGAGAGCGCCTCGATCACGAAGATGCCACCGATGATGATCAGCAGGACCTCGGTCTGGGTCATCACCGCCAGCGCCCCGATCGCCCCGCCGAGGCCGAGCGAGCCGGTGTCCCCCATGAAGATCGAGGCCGGGAAGGCGTTGAACCAGAGGAAACCGACGCAGGCGCCGACCAGGCAGGCGGAGAGCAGCGCCAGGTCCAGCTGCTCGTTGGTGACGAAGGCGATCGCCGTGTAGGCGAGGAGGACGATCGCGCAGGAGCCGGCGGCGAGGCCGTCGAGGCCGTCGGTGAGATTGACCCCGTTGGAGGTGCCGGCGATCACGAGGAAGACGAGGACGAAGTAGAGGACCGGGCCGAGGTCGAGGCTGGCGTCGCCGATCCGGAAGTAGAGCGTCGGCTCCAGCCCGACCTCGTGGCGCGCCACCCACCACAGCGCCAGGGCGAGGACGAGCTGGCCGAGCAGCTTCCAGCGCCCGGCAAGGCCGAGCGAGCGGCGTTTGACGATCTTGATGTAGTCGTCGGCGAAGCCGAGGACGGCGCAGCCCATCGCCACCCCGAAGACGGCCATGCTCTGGGCGTCGCGGTCGGAGAGGACGAGGAAGGGCACGCAGATCGAGGCGAAGACGATCAGCCCGCCCATCGTCGGCGTCCCGGCCTTGGTGTGGTGCTCCTGCGGCCCGTCCTCACGGATGTGCTGCCCGAACTCCTTGACCCGCAGGTACTCGATGAATTTGGGGCCGAGGAAGATGCAGATCAGCATCGCCGCCATCCCCGCGATCAGGACTTCGCCCATCAGCCGTCCTCCGCCGGGATCAGCGCCGTCAGCTGCTCGGCGACCGCCTCCAGGCCGGCCGAGCGCGAGCCCTTGACGAGCACCGCGTCGCCGGGTTCGAGCTGCGCCGCGAGCAGCTCCGCCGCCTCGTCCGGATCGGCGACGAGCTCGTCGGGGCCGTAGTCGCGGGCCGGCAGGCCGACGCCGACGACGAAGTCGATGCCCTGCGCCCGCGCGTGCTCGCCGACCTCGCGGTGGTAGTCGGCCGCATCCGGGCCGAGCTCGCCCATCTCGCCCAGCACCGCGACCGTCCGCGGCGCCCCGAGGGTCGCGAGATGGTCGAGCGCCGCGCGCATCGACACCGGGTTGGCGTTGTAGCAGTCGTTCACGAGGACGATCCCGCCGGAGAGCTCCAGGCGCTCGCCGCGGAAGCGGGAGAATCCTATGCTCGCAGCGCGATCGGCCATCCCGTCGACTTCAGCGCCGAGGGCGACGCCGGCGGCGATCGCCGCCAGGGCGTTGGTCAGGTTGTGGGCCTCCGTGAAGGGGAAATGGAAGCGCCGGCTGCCCGAAGGAGTGGAGACCAGGGCCTCGGTCACGCCCTCGGAGACCCGCACCTCGGTCGCCTCGACGTCGCCGCCCGGCCCGAAGCGCAGCTGCTTGGGCGCCCGCCCCAGGTGCGGCTCCAGCTGGCCCGCCTCGACCGGCGCGATCACGGTCCCGTCGGGCGGCAGGTCGTCGAGGATCTCCGCCTTCGCCGCCGCGATCGCCTCGACCGAGCCCAGCAGCTCGACGTGGACCGGGCCGACGTTGGTGATCACCGCCACCTCCGGCTCGGCGATCGCCGCCAGCTCGGCGATCTGCCCCTTCCCCCGCATCGCCATCTCCAGCACCAGCGTCTCCGTGTCGTCAGGCGCTTCCAGCAAGGTCAGCGGCATCCCGATCTCGTTGTTGAAGTTCTCGCGGTTGGCGTGGACCTTGCCCGGCAGCAGCGCCCGCGAGATGTCCTTGACCGAAGTCTTGCCGACCGACCCGGTGACGCCAAGGACGCGCGCCCCGAGCGCGCGCCGCCAGGCGCGCGCCAGCGACTGCATCGCGGCGAGCGGGTCCTCCACGGCAAAAACCCAAGCGCGGCGTTCGTCCTTGGACCGGTATATCCG
>JALYWY010000213.1 GCA_030852475.1 Actinomycetota bacterium
CCCCAAAGCCCTTCTGCTTTCGCCTTCTCGTCCAATTATTATCACACATTGCTATGGATCGATGATTCTCGCCAACTGGCCCGCGCCATGAATTTCTTCAACTCCAAGCTGCAGGACGCCTGACCGGCTGGAAGCAGAAGGTCTGGTCCCGCCGCTACCAGGCCATCGTCATCAGCGAGGAGAGCGAGGCGCAGGAGGCCCGTCTGGCCTATGTCCTCGCGCAGGACTACGCCTCATACTGCACCTCCTTTTGACGTGATTCGTTTACGAGGGAAGAAGCGATTTGGTACATGAAGACGCCAGGTGCGACCGAGAGTGAACGGACTCGCCCTTCGGCCACCCACTGATGAAGTTTTTGGCGTCCGACGTGCAGGCGTCGGGCCGCCTGCTCGGCGGTCAGGGCTCCTGTTTTGCGCAACCGCTCTCTGCGATTCTGGAGGCCGTAGGCGCGTCGGATCGAGGCCACAATTTTGGGTTGGAAAGGGATACCGGTGCCGGATTTCAGGCCCCGCTGGTTGAGGATGGCTGAAACTTCCTCCTCGCTGTGTTGATCCAGGAGATCGTCGATGACGCGGACGACCTCGACAGGGGTGCGGCGAAGCTCAAGGGCATTGATGGGCCGAGGCAGCTTCAAGGAGCGCGCTGGGCCGCCGCGGAAACGGACGTGAGCCTCGATCAGGTCGCCGGCAACCAGAGTAACGTCCTCGATGAGGAGCCGCAGGAGGCGTTTTTTCTCTCGGACGGGAGTGCGTGGGTCCTGCCACAGGCGCGGAAAGTCGCTGGAGAGGCCGAGCACTTCGTCGCGCTGCTGCTGGCTCAACTCGGGTCTTTCGTTGGCTTGCCGCTCGAGGTCCGACTTGGCTTCGGCCAACAGACGGAGTTTCTCATTCCACTCCGCCTCCAAGTTGGTCGCGACCAAGCGGTGCCGTGGATCGACTTGCATAAAGCGATCCCGAGCCAACTCGGCTTCATAACGTGCCCGCTCCACGCGCTGCGCTTGGAGGCGTTGCGCTTCGTCAAGGCGGCGGGAGAGCTCTGAATGGACTTCCAGCGCCAGTTCCAGAGTCAGAGGTGTAACCATCTCCAGCAAGAGAGTCTCGATCGCTTCGTCAACGCCGCTGCCATGAACATATTGACATTGCGGTCCCGTCTTGACGGGACAGATGTAGGTGGGGATGAGTACGCCGCGGCGGTGATAGTAATGAACTCTCATGTGACGTCCACATCGCCCGCAAAGCGCAAGGCCCTGAAGCAACGCGGTCCCTTCTCGTGCGCAGCTTCGGTGATCGGCGCCGTTGCGCCGCCCGTTTTCGTTGAGTTGCCGAAGGTTCAGCTCATGTTCGGCGACCGACAGATAGCCTGGGTGGGCGTCCTGCTGGTAAGCGATCCACTCCTCTCGCGGACGCCGGGCGAGAATTCCCCGGCCATCGGGAAGCCGGCGTTGGCGCGTTGCGCCAAAGAAGTAGATTCCTGCATACCGTGGATTGCCGAGCAGCCGCCATGCGGTCGAGAAATCAAGCTCTCCCCATTCGACAGGCCGCCGACTCCAAACCGGCCGCTTGGGAAAGGAGAGGTTGTGATCTTTGAAATATCTCACGGTGCCGAGGGCCGTGCCGATGCGCCGAAACGTGCGAAAGAAAAGGTGCAGGGTTTCCTGAACCTGTTGGTCGGGATCGAGGACCACCCGGCCCGCCTCGTCATAGACGAAGCCGATCGGCAGAGGTGTACGTAGCTCCCCACGACGAGCCTTGTTGCGAATTCCACCTTGCAGCCGAGCCCGAATCACATGGAGCTCGGCTTCCGAGAGGGTCCCTTTCAGGCCCAGTAAGAGGCGGTCGTTGAAGTGCTGAGGATCGTAAAGCCCATCCTCGTCAAGAATCAATGTCTCGGTCAGAGCACAGATCTCCAACAGCCGGTGCCAGTCGGTGGAATTGCGGGCCAGCCGTGAGACCTCAAGGCCCATGACCATCCCCGCCTTGCCCAGTCCTACCTCCGCCACAAGCCGCTGAAAACCTTCCCGATCTGCCGACGCTCCCGACAACCCAAGATCACAGTCGATGACCACGATCTGATCCTCCGCCCAGCCCAGCAGGCGCGCTTGCTCTTGCAACTGGTATTGACGTCGCCGGCCTTCTTCATGCTCGAAGACCTGCCGCAAGGTCGACTGGCGGATGTAAAGGTAGGCCTTTCTAGCGAGATGAGAACCCTGGACCTTTTCCTGATCGTTCATGAGTGGATCTCCTCAAGGCAAGCCCAGACCATTTGCGCCATCACCGTCACCACCTCGGCTGGTAATGGATCCGTCTCCTTGCAGATCGGCAGCGCCGCGGCGGGCAGAACCGCCGAGCAGATCTCCATCCAAGCCACCATTCCTTGCTGCAGGAAGATGGCCAAGCCCGGAGTCGTTTCTCCGCTTCGCGACAGTCGGCGCTCGCGCAAGGTTTCATAAGCTTGGGCGAGATCTGTCAAGAGCTCAGGCTCGCCGGCTGGAGTTTTTTTTTCGTCGCCGGCCGAGAGCCCGCTCGATGCTACGGGGATGCACGTGCAGCCCAAACCGCTGCTGCACCAGATCCACCAACTGGCTCGGCCTTGTCGAGGGCGTGCGTGCGAGCACCTCCTCGAGGAAATCGACGACCTCCTCGGAGAGTTTGTGTCCGGCGTGGGGCCCCGATCGACGGGAAACGATCCCCGCCAGGCCCTCGCTTTCGAACCGCTCGCGAGCCGCGTAGAACGATGGCCGCGAAAAGCCGAACCGCGCAGCCGTCACCGAGACCGCTTCGCCCTCGACGCGAACCCGCCGCAACATCTCGTAC
>JALYWY010000138.1 GCA_030852475.1 Actinomycetota bacterium
CTCGACGTCCTCGGGCCCGATCACGTACTTGTCCTCGCGCAGGCGGACGATCCGCGGCTCGACGTCGAAGTAGCGGCAGAACTTTTCCCAGACGACGTGGACGTCGCCGCCGAAGACGAGGTTCGGCCTGTCGACCGGCCTGCCCGCCGCTTCCTGGCGCTCCTTCCACTTCCACTTCAGCGAGAGCGCGCCGAGCATGATCGCCTCCGAGGAGCCCTGGGTGCGGCAGCCGGTCGTCTCCCCCGGCGCGTTGTAGAGGTCGGCGAGCATGCGCACGCAGCGCTGCTCGATCTCGGCCGTGATCGGATACTCGGCGTGGTCGATGAAGTTGCGGTGCAGGTTCTCGCCGACGATCCGCTGCGCCTCCGGCTCCATCCAGGTGGTGACGAAGGTCGCCAGGTTGCGCCAGGGGTCCCCCTCCAGCACCAGTTCCTCGTCGACCAGGCGCATCGCGTCGAGCGCCGGCATCCCGCCCTGCGGGAACTCGCGGTCGGGCGCGTCTTCGGTGAGGAAGCGGTTGCCGTAGAGGTGGTCGGGGTCCCGGGGGGTGGCTGGTTCGGTCATGGCCTCAATTTGATCAGGCCGCTGCCCCCGGGGGCGTCCCCCCGATCGGGTGATTCGCCGATTCGAGGCGGTTAGGGCCGGTGAGCTAGCCCAGCAGGCCGGCGCGTTCCGCGTGGTCGATCGCCGCGCGGCGCGACGAGACCCCGAACTTGGCGTAGATGTTGCGCACGTGCGTCTTCACCGTATTCGGCGAGACGTGGGTGGCGGCGGCGATCTGGGGCAGCGAGAGGTGACTGGGAAGGAACTCGAGGATGCGCAGCTCGGCGACCGTCAACTGCTCGGCAGCCGAGGATGACTGGCGGCTCAGCAGCCCTTCCGTTTTCTCCGCCCAGCGACGCAGGAGCACCGCCTCACCCAGCTGGTCCAGCTCGCGCGTGGCCCCTTCCAGCAGCCGCCGTGCCTCCGGGGCATTCCCCAGTCGTGCCGCCGCTCCCGCGAGCACGATCCTGGTCTCGCATTCGTACCAGGGCACCCAGTGGTCGAGTTCCTCCAGGCGCCGAAGGGCGGTGGCGAAGTCGGCGGCGGCGGCCTCGACGGCGCCGCGCCTGGCGCGCACGAAAGCCGAGGCGGCGAAGGCGAGCGCGATCATCGGGTACTCGCCGAGGCCGGCGCGCTCGATCTGCGCCCGCCCCCGGGCCATCTCCAGCTCGGCCTCGTGCCAGGCGCCTTCGTCGGCGTAGAGCAGCGCCAACTGGGCCAGGCACAGCGCCTGCAGGTTGGGCGCCCCGACCGCGCCGCGCCGGTTGCCCTCGCGCAGCAGCTCCCTGGCCGCCTCCGACTCGCCGGTCAGGTGCAGCCCGACGCCGTCGAGATAGCAGCAGAGGGTGTGCCACGGATCGTCCTCGGAGAGCAGGCCGCGAACGGGGGCGATGGCCACGCGCATCGGAGCTATCCCGCGGCGAGCGAGGGTGGCGTCGAGAAGCGCCAGCCCGGCTTCGAGCGAGGCCTTGTATTCGGATTCCTCCTCGCCGGCAAGGAGTCGCTTCGTCGTCCCCGCCCAGCGCTCGGCCTCCGGCCCGCGGCCGATGGTCATCTGAGCCCAGCTCGCGGTCAGGCTGAGTCCCGGGCTCGACTCGACCCTGGAAGTGCCGAGACGGTCGAGCCAGGCGAGCATCGTCGCGTTGCGCCCGCGCGTCATGTACTCGGGAGTCGCCATCCAGAGAAGCTCCCCCGCCCGCGCGATCGCGCCGGCGTCGACCGCGAGCTCGATCGCCAGGTCCCACTCGCCGCGCTCCCGCCACCACTCCGACGCCCGCACCTGCAGCTCGGGCTCCTTCGCCGGATGCGCGCGGCGCAGCTCCGACTGCAGCATCTCGCGCAGAAGCGGGTGGAAGCGAAACCACTCGTCGCGGCGGTCGAGCGGCACCACCAGCATGTTCGAGCGCGAGAGGTCGCGCAGCACCGTGGCCGAGTCTTCGCGCTCCAGGACCCAGTCGCAGAGGGGGCCGCTCAGCCGCTCCAGCACCGAGGCCCTGAGCAGGAAGTCGAGTCGTCGCCGCGAGACCGGCAGCAGGAACTCCTCCCGGATGTAGTCGACCAGATTGCGGTCGTCGCCGGCGAACTGCTCGAGGGCACGGCCGAGGTCGGCGGACTCGCCGAGCGCGGAGCCGGCGAGATAGATCGCCGCCGGCCAACCCTCGGTGCGCAGCACGAGGGCGTCGAGCTGCTCCGGTCCGAGGCGGACCTCGAGGCCGTCGACGAGGGCGGTGCACTCCGCCCTCGTC
>JALYWY010000258.1 GCA_030852475.1 Actinomycetota bacterium
GCCGTGGCGGTTGAACACACGGACTTCCACCACCGTGCCGGACACGCCCGGCGGAAGGCGGAGCGATGTGTCGCGGACGTCCGAAGCCTTTTCGCCGAAGATGGCACGGAGGAGCTTCTCCTCCGGCGTCATCGGGCTTTCGCCCTTCGGCGTGATCTTGCCGCACAGGATGTCGCCCGGCTCGACTTCGGCGCCGATGTAGACGATGCCCGCCTCGTCGAGGTTGCGAAGCGCTTCTTCGCCGACGTTGGGGATGTCGCGGGTGATGTCTTCCGGCCCGAGCTTGGTGTCGCGGGCCATGACCTCGAACTCCTCGATGTGGATCGAGGTGAAGACATCGTCCTTCACGATCCGCTCGGAGATCAGGATCGAGTCCTCATAATTGTACCCGTTCCACGGCATGAACGCGACAAGCACGTTGCGGCCGAGCGCAAGCTCGCCGAACTGCGTCGACGGACCGTCGGCGATGGTCTCGCCCGCCTCGACCGTGTCACCGACCTTCACCAGCGGACGCTGGTTGATGCAGGTGTTCTGGTTCGAGCGCTGGAACTTCATCAGCGTGTAGATGTCGACTCCCGATTCACCCGCGCGGAGCTCGCCGGTGGCGCGCACGACGATGCGGGTCGCGTCGACCTGGTCGACGATGCCCGAGCGGCGGGCGGCGATGGCGGCGCCGGAATCCCGGGCAACCGTCTCTTCCATGCCGGTGCCCACCAGCGGAGCATCCGCCTGCAGCAGGGGCACGGCCTGGCGCTGCATGTTCGAGCCCATGAGAGCGCGGTTCGCGTCGTCGTTCTCGAGAAACGGGATGAGCGAGGCCGCGACCGACACGAGCTGCTTCGGAGAGACGTCCATCAGCGTGATCTGGTCGCTGGGAGCGATCAGGAACTCGCCGTTGCGGCGGGCCGAGATGATGTCCTCGACGAACCTGCCGTCCTTGCTCAGCTCGGCGTTGGCCTGCGCGATCGTGTGCTTCGCCTCTTCCATGGCAGAGAGGTAGACGACGTCCTTCGTCACCTTGCCGTCGACGACCTTGCGATACGGCGTCTCGATGAAGCCGTACTTGTTCACTCGGCTGAAGCTGGCGAGCGAGTTGATGAGGCCGATGTTCGGGCCTTCCGGAGTCTCGATCGGGCAGATGCGGCCGTAGTGGGTCGGGTGGACGTCGCGGACCTCGAAGCCTGCGCGCTCGCGGGTGAGGCCGCCCGGGCCGAGGGCCGAGACGCGGCGCTTGTGAGTCACTTCGGACAGCGGGTTGGTCTGGTCCATGAACTGCGACAACTGGGAGGAGCCGAAGAACTCGCGGACCGCGGCAACTGCGGGCTTCGCGTTGATGAGGTCGTTCGGCATGACCGTCGACACGTCGACGCTGCTCATGCGCTCCTTCACGGCGCGCTCCATGCGCAGAAGGCCGATGCGGTACTGGTTCTCCAGCAGTTCGCCGACCGAACGCACGCGGCGGTTCGCGAGATTGTCGATGTCGTCGATCTCGCCCTTGCCGTCCTTAAGGTTCACCAGCTCCTTGACGACCGCCAGGATGTCCTCGCGCCGAAGGGTGGTGACCGTGTCCTCGACGTCGAGGCCGAGACGCATGTTGAGTTTCACGCGTCCGACCGCGGACAAATCGTAGCGCTCGGAATCGAAGAACAGGCCGTAGAAGAGCGCGTCGGCGGTCTCACGGGTCGGCGGCTCGCCCGGGCGCATGACGCGATAGATGTCGGCCAGCGCCGAATCCGCGTCCTCGTTCTTGTCGGCCTTGAGGGTGTTGCGGATCCACGGACCCGTGTTCACGTAATCGATGTCGAGCAGCTCGAGCGTCTTCACGCCCGCGCTGTCGAGCTTCTCGAGGTTCTCCGGAGTGACCTCGTCGCCGGCCTCGATGTAGATCTCGCCGGTCTTCTCGTTGATGAGGTCGTGTGCGGAGTAGCGCCCGAAGATTTCCTCGGTCGGAACGACGAGCGCCTTGAGGCCGTCCTTGGCCGCCTGGTTGGCGCGGCGCGGCGTGATCTTCTCGTTTGCCTTGAAGACGATCTCGCCGGT
>JALYWY010000272.1 GCA_030852475.1 Actinomycetota bacterium
AGCCGGGGCTGGGCGAGGTCGCAGTCGACGAGGATCGTCCGCCGGCCGGCGGCCGCTGCCGCCGCCGCCAGCGCGATCGCGGTCACCGCCGGCGCCTCCCCCTCCCCGGCGACGAGCACCACCCGCCGCTGGTCGAGGCGCGGCAGCACCTGCCCGAGGCTCTCGAAGTCGCCCCGCCGCAGAGCCCACGCCCGCGTCTCCGCCGGCCCGGAGATCTCCGCCAGGACCGGGAGCCTGCTGCGGCTCCGCAGCATCACATCCGCTCGGGGGCCGAGATCCCCAGCAGGCCCAGCGCGGCGGCGATCGTCCGCTTCGCCGCCAGGCAGAGCGCCAGCCGCGAGCTCTCCACCCCCTCGCCCTCGGCGCCGACCACCTGGCAGTCGCGGTAGAAGGCGTGGAAGTCGGCGGCCACCGCGGTCGAGTAGGCGCAGATCCGGTGCGGCGCCCGGCGCGCCGCCGCCACCCGTACCTCCTCGGGAAACTCGAGCAGGCGCTTGACCAGCACCTTCTCGCTCTCCTCCAGCGGCGGGCGCCCGCCCGCGTCCGGGGAGGCCGCCGGCGTGGCCCCCTCCCCCGCTTTGCGGAGGATGCTGGCGATCCGGGCGTGCGCGTACTGGACGTAGTAGACGGGGTTCTCGCTCGACTGGCTGCGGGCGAGCTCGAGGTCGAGATCGACCGTCGTCTCGTGGCTGCGCCAGAGCATGAACCAGCGGGTCGCGTCGACGCCGATGTCGTCGAGCAGCTCGTCGAGGGTGACGAAGTCGCCACTGCGCTTCGACATCTGCGCCCGCTCGCCCCCTTCGACCACGTGGACGAGGCTCATGATCAGCGCCTCGAAGGCGTCGGGGTCGCCGCCGAGCGCCTCGATCGAGGCGCGGATCCGCGCCACGTAGCCGTGGTGGTCGGCGCCGAGGACGTCGACCAGCCGGTCGAAGCCGCGCTGCAGCTTGTCCCAGTGGTAGGCGATGTCGGGGGTGAGGTAGGTGGCCTCGCCGTTGGAGCGGATCAGGACCCGGTCTTTGTCGTCGCCGAAGGCGGTGGTGCGCAGCCAGAGCGCGTCTTCGCTGCGGTAGGTGTGGCCCCGTTTCTCCAGCTCGGCGAGCGCCTCGTCCACCTCGCCCCTGGCGTAGACGCTGCGCTCGGAGAACCAGTTGTCGAAGTGGACGCCGAAGCGCTCCAGGGTCTTTTCAATCTCCTCCCGCATCAGCTCGATGCCCCGCAGTTCCAGCGTCTCGCGATCGCCGGGGTCGACGCCCTCGACCCGCAGCCGCTCGGCGATCTCGCTGACGTACTCGCCGGCGTAGCCGTCCTCGGGCGGCTCCTCCCCCCGCATGCGCGCCACGATCGAGTCGGCGAAGCGGCCGACCTGGCTGCCGGCGTCGTTGACGTAGTACTCGCGCTGGACATCGTGGCCCGCCGCCTGCAACAGCCGCACCAGCGAGTCGCCGTAGGCGGCGTGGCGGCCGGTGCCGACGTGGATCGGGCCGGTGGGGTTGGCGGAGACGAACTCGACCAGGACCTTCTCGGAGGCGCCGATCGGGGCGGGACCAAGGTCGTCCCCGGCTTCGAGCAGGTCGCCGAGTGCCCGCAGGTACCAGGAGTCGGCGAGGAAGAAGTTGACGAAGCCGGGGCCGGCTACCTCGATCCGCTCCAGGTCGGGGGCGAGGGCGGAATCGGCCTCGAGCTCCCCCCGCAGGCGCTCGGCCACCGCGCGCGGGTTGTCCTGGAGGTAGCCGGCGAGGAGCATCGCCGCGTTGGAGCTGTAGTCACCCAGCTCGGGCTTCGGCGGGCGCTCCAGGGTCGGCCTCTGCTCGGTGGCCTCGCCGTCGCGCAGGGACCGCGCGGCGGCCTCCACCGCGCCCCGCAGCGCGCTGACCGAATCGGTGGCACTCATCGGTCAATCGTATGGACCGAGGCGCGACCAGGGTACGCTCCCCGCTTGCGCGCAGCCGTCCTCAGCGACATCCACTCCAACCGGCACGCCCTCGAGGCCGTCCTCACCGCGGTCGAGGAGACGGGGGTAGACCAGATCTGGTGCCTCGGCGACATGGTCGGTTACGGCGCCGAGCCAGACGCCTGCACGACGCTGATCCGCGAGCGCAGCAGCACCTGCCTGGTCGGCAACCACGACCTGGCGCTCCTGGGGGCGCTGGACATCTCCACTTTCTCCGAAACGGCGGCGGCCGCGGTCGAGTGGACGCGGGGGAACGTCAGCGACGAGACCCTCGAGTTCCTCGCCACGCTCGAGCCCGCCGCTTCCCAGAACGGCGTCGGCCTCTTCCACGCCTCCCCGCGGGACCCCGTCTGGGAGTACGTGCTCTCGACCGACCAGGCCGACGCGGGCCTCGAAGCCCAGGAAGAGCGGGTGGGGCTGATCGGCCACTCCCACATCGCCCTCTTCTTCTTCCGCGCGCCGGATGCCCGGCCCGGCTACGCGCAGGGCGCCCAGGCGGGGGACGGCGCCGAGGTTGACCTGGCCGAGGGTGACTGGCTGCTCAACCCCGGCAGCGTCGGCCAGCCGCGCGACGGCGATCCCCGCGCCGCCTGGCTCGAGCTCGACACCGAGCGGTGGCTGGCCCGGTACCACCGGGTGCCCTACGACATCGAGGGAGCCGCCGCGGCGATCCTCGAGGCCGGCCTCCCCAGCGTCCTCGCCGAGCGCTTGGAGGTGGGGCGTTGATCGCAAAATGCAGGGCAAATATCGATCCCAGGGCTTTGTCTAGACTCGGGCCATGGCTCGCCTGAGCGCACTTTTCCTCGTCTTCCTCCTCGGCGCGGCCAGCGCCCTGGCGCTGGTCTCCTGCGGCGAGGGCGACGGCGCCGACCTGTTGCCGGGGACGACCGCCGAGCAGATCGAATCGAACCTCGACGAGGTCGAGGCGCTGGCCGACGAAGGCGACTGCATCGGCGCCGAAAACGCCGTCGCCGAGGTGGCGGCCTCGGTCGAAGAGCTCCAGGGCGTCGACCGGCGCCTGAAAGCGGCGCTGGTGGAAGGGTCCGAAAAACTGAGCGAGGTCGTCGGCCGCTGCGAAGAAGAGGAAACCGGCGAAGAAACGGAACCTGAGCCGGAAACCGATGTTGAACCCGAAGAAGTGGAAGACGAAGAGAAGCCGAAGAAAGAGAAGAAGGACGGCGAGGAGCCGTCCGAACAGCAGGAAGAGCCGACCGAAGACGAAGGGCCCGAACTGCCGCCGCAATCCAACGGCAAAGGCGAAGAAAAAGGCGGTGGCGAAAGCACTCCACCCGCCGAAAGCACCCCGCCCGCCGAAGAAACCCCGCCCTCCGGCGGTGTAGGTCCCAGCGTGGGAGTCGAATGATGGAGGCTGGCACCCTCTCAGGCCGCTATGAAACCGGTGAGAAGCTCGGCACCGGCGGGATGTCGAACGTCTACAAGGCGATCGACCGCATCCTCGAGCGCACGGTCGCGGTCAAGGTCCTCGCCGAGCACCTCTCCGACGACGAGCGCTTCGTCGCCCGCTTCCGGCGCGAGGCGCTGGCGGTGGCGAAATTGATCCACCCCAACATCGTCCAAGTCTACGACACCGGCGTCGACCAGGGCCGTCATTACATCGTCATGGAGTACGTCGAGGGCCGCTCCGGCGCCCAGATCCTGCAGCGCCAGGGGCCGGTCGAGCCGGAGGTGGCGGCCGAGATCGGGGCCCAGGCCTGCGCCGGCCTCGACTACGCCCACCGGCGCGGGATCATCCACCGGGACGTCAAGCCGGGGAACCTGATGGTCGTCGGCGGGCCGGTCGGCGGCGGCGAGATGATCGTCAAGCTGACCGACTTCGGGATCGCCCGGGCGGTCGAGCAGACGCGGATCACCCAGGTGGGCTCCGTGGTCGGCACCGCCGCCTACCTCGCGCCCGAGCAGGTGCGCGGCGAGGAGGCGACGCCGGCGACCGACGTCTACGCCCTCGGCGTCGTCCTCTACCAGTTCCTCACCGGGCGGCTGCCCTACGAGGGGTCCTCGCTGGCCGAGCTGGCGGTGCGCCAGCAGAACGAGAAGCCGCTGCCGCCCGACACCTACAACAGCGAGGTGCCGGAGACGCTCGGCGCCGCGGTGCTGCGGGCCCTGGAGGGAGACCCGAACCGGCGCTACGCGAGCGCCGACGAGCTGGCGGCGGGGCTGCGCCTCGGCCTCGAAGGCGGCGACGTGACCCTGCCGATGGAAGAGGGGACCTCGGCGACCAACGTCCTCGGCGGCGACACCGCCGCCACCCGCCACATGGGCCGCGACACCGCCCAGACCGAGTACCGCCCCGCCTCGCCGACGCGGCGGCCGCAGCCGCGCGCCGTCCCCGCTCCCCCACCGGCTCCGGCG
>JALYWY010000351.1 GCA_030852475.1 Actinomycetota bacterium
GACTTCGTCATCTACCTCGGCACCTTCTCGAAGATCCTCTCCCCCGGCATCCGGCTGGGCTGGGCGGTGGCGCCGCCGCCGGTGATGGAGAAGATCGTCCTCGGCAAGCAGGCCGCCGACCTCTGCACCTCGACCCTGACCCAGTACTTCGTCCGCGAGTACTTCGCCGAACGGCGCTGGCAGCACTACATCGACGACCTGGTCGGGATCTATCGCACCCGCCGCGACACGATGGTCGAGGCGCTGCGCGCCTACTTCCCGGCGGAGGCGACCTGGACCGAGCCCGAAGGCGGCCTCTTCATCTGGGCGACGCTGCCCGACTACATCGACACCAGCGACCTGCTGGCGAAGGCGCTGCGCGCCGACGTCGCCTTCGTCCCCGGCCAGGCCGCCTACGTCGACGGCCGCGGCAAGCACTCGATGCGGCTCAACTTCTCCGGGGTCGACGAGGAGGAGATCCGCGAGGGCGTGCGGCGGATCGGCAAGGTGATCGCCGAGCAGGTCGAGCTCTACGGAGCCTTGACGGGGGAGCACCGTGTCCCCGAGCCGGAGCAGGAGTCGAAGCCGAACGTCGTCCCCTTCCGCAAGGCCGGTGAAGCGGGGTGAAGGTCGCGGTCCTCAAAGGCGGCCGTTCGCTCGAGCGCGGGGTCTCGCTGCGCTCCGGCGCCCGGGTCGAGGACGCGCTCGAGCGCCTCGGTCACGAGGTGTTGCCGATCGACGCCGGACCCGACCTCGTTAAGCGGCTGGTCGCCGAGCGACCCGACGTCGCCTTTGTCGCCATGCACGGCATAGGCGGCGAGGACGGCACCGTCCAGGAGCTGCTGGAGATCCTCGGCATCCCCTTCACCGGTCCCAGCGCCGCGGCCTGCGCGCGCTGCATGGACAAGGTGCAGGCGAAGGACGCGATCGAGGAGACCGGCCTCCCCACCCCCGATTGGTTCGCCTTCAACCAGACGGCCTTCCGCGAGCTCGGCGCCGCCGACGCCCTCGCGCGCCTGGAGGAGACGCTCGGCTTCCCGCTCGTCGTCAAGCCCAGCCGCGGCGGCTCCTCGCTCGGGGTCAAGTTCGCCGCTTCGGCGGCGGAGGTTCCGCAGGCGCTCGTCTCCGCCTTCAGCTACGACGATCGCATCGTGCTCGAGCGCTTCGTCGACGGACGCGAGCTCGCGGTCTCCGTCCTCGGCGACGAGCCGCTGCCGGTGGTCGAGGCGATCCTGCTCGAGGGCGACCGCTACGACTTCGAGGCCCGCTACGAGATCGGCCGCACCCGCTTCGCCTGCCCGGCAGAGCTGACGGCCGAGGAGGAGCGTGCCGTCACCGAGGCCGCCCTCTCCACATATCGCGCCCTCGGCTGCACCGGCTTCGCCCGCATCGACCTGATCCTCGGCAGGGACGGCCCCTGGCTGCTGGAGGCCAACGCGATCCCCGGCCTCACCGACACCAGCCTCCTCCCCCAGGCCGCCGAGGCGGCGGGCCTTTCCTTCGAGCAGCTGGTCGAGCGGATCCTCGACCTGGCGCTGAGACCGGCTACGGCCTAAGACTCGCCTTGGGCGAAGTCATCGGGAGTCACCTCGTCGAGGAACTCCTTGAATTTGTCGACGACCTCCTCGGTGTCCTCGACCTCGTGCTCGAACTCGATCGCCGACTCCTCGATCACCTCCTCGGCCGCGAAGATCGGCGCCGCCACCCGGACCGCCAGCGCCAGCGCGTCGGAGGGGCGGGAATCGATCTCCACCTCGGAGCCGTTGATCGAGACCGTGATCGAGGCGTAGAAGGTGTTGTCGCGCAGTTCGGTCACGGCGACGCGCTCGCATTTGGCGTCGAGGTTCTCGAGCACGTCGGAGAGCAGGTCGTGGGTCATCGGCCGCGGCGTCGAGGCGCCCTGCAGCTTCATCAGGATCGCCGCCGCCTCCGGATGGCCGATCCAGATCGGCAGGAAGCGGTTTCCGTCCACGGTCTTCAACAACACGATCGGCTGCTTGCCGACCATGTCGAAGCTCACCCCGTAGATCTGCATTTGCTGCAAGAGGACTCCAGACCGTGGTTGGAAGCGGAAAGTATAGGTCGAGCTCGTATCCGCCCGGCAGGAGTCGAAGCGATGGGCGATCCTGGATTCGAACCAGGGACCTCGTCCTTATCAGAGACGCGCTCTAACCAACTGAGCTAATCGCCCGGGACGGCCGATGATAGCGGCGGGACGGGGAGCGGTCGCGGGCGCCGGTTCAGCCGCCGAGCTTGCGCAGCCGCCGCGCCAGCGCGTGCGCCTCGCGGACGTCGTCGAAGCTGAGCTCGGCGACGATCCCCTCCCCCTTGGCACGGGCGCGGACTTCGTGACCGATCGCCTCCTCGAGGGCCTCGGCGACGTCGCGGAGAGCGGCTTGGGCGTCGGGGTCGGCGGGCGCCCTCCTCGGCCTCGCTTTTGGCTGGCCAGCCAGCCGAACCCTCTCCTCGGTCTCGCGGACCGACCATCCCCCCCGCGCCGCGTCGCGGGCGAGGCGGCGGCGGACGTCGTTGCCGCGAGCTCCCAATAGGGCCTTGCCGTGCCCCTCGCTGAGGTCGCCCGTCTCGAGAAGCTCCAGCGCCTCGTCCGGGAGCTCGAGCAGGCGGATCAGGTTGGAGACGGCGGGGCGACTGCGGCCGACCCGCCGGGCCAGCTCCTCTTTGGTCAGGCCCAGCTCGTCGACGAGAGCCGCGCAGGCTTTCGCCTCCTCGACCGGGTTCAGGTCCTCCCGGACCATGTTCTCGATCAACGCCGCCTGCAGCCGCTCGGCTTCGGCCTGGTCGCGGACGACCGCCGGCACCTTCTCCAGGCCTGCCTGCTGCGCCGCGCGCCAGCGCCGCTCGCCGGCGACGAGCTCGTAGCTGCCATCCGGGAGGGGGCGGACCAGCAGCGGCTGGACCACGCCGCTCGCCTCGATCGAGTCGGCCAGCGCGCTCAGCGCTTCGGGGTCGAAGTTCGTCCGCGGCTGCGAAGGGTTCGGCTTGATCAGCCCGACCGGCAGCTCGCGCAGCTCTCCGGCGGCCGTGGCCTCCGACTCGGGCAAGATCGCTGAGAGGCCGCGGCCGATCCCGCGGCGGGCGCTAGCCACGGCTGGCCAGCTCCTTCGCAAGGGCGCGGTAGGCGACGGCGCCATGGGAGCTAGGCGCATGCTCGGTCACGGGCAGACCATAACTCGGCGACTCGGCGACTCGGACGCTGCGGGGGATCACCGTCTCGAAGACCATCCCGTCGAAGTGGTCCCGCAGCTCCGTCTCGACGTCCTGAGCAAGCCGAGTCCGCTCGTCGTGCATCGTGATCAGCAAACCCGAAACCTCAAGTTGAGGGTTCAGCTCGCGCCGAATCAGCCCCAGGGTTTCCAGGAACTGCACCAATCCCTCCAGCGCCAGGTACTCCGCCTGAACGGGGACGATGACACGGTCGGCGGCGGTAAGAGCGTTGACGCTTACCGGCCCCAACGATGGAGGACAGTCCAGCAGCGTGACAGCGAAGCGCTCCCGCAGCGGACCCAGCCGTTCGCGCAACCGGGTCTCCGAGCCCTGGATCCGCGGCAGCTCGACGGCGGCGCCGGCGAGGTCCCGGCTGGCGGGAACCAGCCAGAGGTTGTCCGGGCCGGCCGGGCGCGCCGCCTCCGCCACCGACGTGTCCCCGGTCAGGCAGTCGTAGGAGGAGGGGTGCATGTCCCGGCCGGCCCCCAGCGCCACCGTCGCGTTGCATTGAGGATCGAGGTCGACCAGGAGAGTCTGATTCCCCTCGGCGGCGGCGCAGGAGGCCAGGTTGACGGCGGTCGTCGTCTTCCCGACGCCGCCCTTCTGGTTCGCCACGGCATAGACCTTGCCCATCAGGTCTCAGCCTAGATGGTGGGCCTGAGGAGCGTTTTCCCGCGCGTTTTCAAGCGGTCGGATAGCCTCCCGCCCGTGTCCGAGAGCTTTGACTGGCCCGATGATCCCGCCGAGCGAGCGCAGGAGCTCGTCGAGGGCGTGCTGGACGAGCTCGATCTCGATGGTGATGTGGTCCTCGAGGAGAACGACGAGCGCATCCTGCTGACGGTCGAGGGGGAGGACGACTACGGCCTCCTGATCGGCAAACGTGGGCAAACGATCGATGCTCTGCAGCTGCTCTGCTACCAGGCCGCCTTCCGTGGCCTGCGCGAGCGCAAGCGCGTGATCGTCGACGCCGCCGGCTACCGGGCCCGTCGTCGCGAGACCCTCGAGGGACGGGCCGACCGGGCCGCTGAGCAAGCGCTCAGCAGCAACCGGCTCGTGGAGATGGACCCGATGAGCGCGCAGGAACGGCGCGTCGTCCACGAACGACTGAAAGAGCGCCCTGGCATCGAGACCTACAGCGAGGGCGACGAGCCGAACCGCTGCGTGATCGTCGCCCCGCTGATCTCCGAGTGAGCCCCGACCCAGCCGAGCGGCTGGACGCGGAGGCGCGGGCGAAGCTGGAGACGGTCCTGGAGCTGCTCGCCGAGGAGCGAGCCTCTGTCAGCTCCGTGGTCGACGAGCGCGCCTGGCAGGTGCACGTCGTCGACAGCCTCACCGGCCTCGAGATAGCCGAGTTGCGCGAGGCCGAGCGAATCGCCGACATCGGGGCAGGAGCCGGGTTTCCGGGGCTGGTCCTGGCGGTTGCCTCGCCAGCCGTCCGAGTCGACTTGATCGAGTCGGTCGGGCGCAAGTGCGAGTTCATGCGCGGAGCGATCGCGGCAGCCGTAATCCCCAACGCCACCGTCCTCAACACCCGCTCCGAGGATTGGGCGGGCAGCGGGGGACGCGAGACCTACGACGCCGTCACCGCCCGCGCCGTCGGCCGCCTCTCGACCCTCGCCGAGCTCGCATCCCCGCTGCTGAAGCCGAATGGCGTCCTCGTCGCCTGGAAGGGGAAGCGCGACCCGGAGGAGGAACGACAACTCCTCAACGCCTCGCCGGATCTGGCGATGACGCCTGAGCGGGTCCTCGACGTCGGCAATCGGGCCGGCAGCGAGCACCGCCACCTTCACGTCATCCGCAAGACGGGGCCGACGCCTCCCAACCTGCCTCGCAAGCCAGGGATCGCCAAGAAGCGCCCCAAGGGCTAGGCGTGGCCTAGCGCCGCTTCTTCTTCTTGCGCGGCGGGGGAGGAGGCGGTTTCGAGGCCTGGACCGCGGCCGCTCCCTCGGGCGTCGCCGTGGCCGGGGGCGGCACGACTTTCTGGATCACGAACTGCTGCCCGATCGTCCAGACGTTGGTGGTGATCCAGTAGAGGATCAGGCCCGCGGGGAAGCTGAGGATGAAGGGCACGAAAACGATCGGCAGGAAGAACAGGATCATCCGCTGGCTTTTGTCAGCCGTGACCGACATCACCAGGCCGGAGATCAACTGGGTGCCGATGTAGAGGACGAGGAGGAGGATCAATTCGCTTCCCGTCGCCTTGGCGGTGAGATCGTTGATGAAGAGGAACGATTCTTCGCCGGGGAGGATGTCGTCCGGGAGCTCGTCCCGCAGCAGGAAGAACAGGGTGATGAAGACGGGGATCTGCGCCAGGAGCGGGAAGCAGGAGGCAAGCGGGTTGACTTTGTTCTCCCGGTAGATCCGCATCATTTCCTGCTGGAGGCGCTGCCGGTCGTTCTTGTACTTCTCCTGCAGCTCCTTCATCTGCGGCTGCAGGGCTTGCAGCGCCCGCATCCCTTTCAGCTGTTTGTAGGTGAGCGGGAGCAGGATGGCGCGGGTGATGACCGTCAGGGCGATGATCGACATTCCCCAGCTGAGGCCGACGTCGTCGTGGAAGAACTGCAGCACCGCGTTCGCGATGTCGATCAGCGGCTGCAGGATGTTGGCTGTGAGGGGCGTCATCGGTGGGCTTTGTGCCACTCGGCCGGGTGGACGGGGCCGGTGCGGAGCGTGAATCTATCGGGGACGGGGTCGAAGCCGCCGTGACTGAACGGATTGCAGCGGAGAATCCGCCACGCTCCGAGCAGGAATCCCCGGATCAAGCCGAAGCTTTCGACCGCTTCGACCGTGTACCTGGAGCAGGTCGGCTCGTAGCGGCAGCGGCGAGGGAAGGCTGGAGATATCCAGCGCTGGTAGCCCCGGATCGGGGCGAGGAAGAGGCGTTTCACGTGGAACGGCTCCCGGCAAGCGCCTCTTCCAGATTGACGCGGACCCCATTCATCCCTTCGCGATCGATCAAGTCCTTGATCTCTGCCCGAGCGACGATTACGAAGTCGTGGCGGGGCGGGAGGCGGTCGGCGAGATCCCAAAATGCCTCGCGGAGGACCCGCTTCACCTTGTTCCGCTCCACGGCTCCTCCCACCTTGCGGTTGACCGACACCCCGAGCCTCACCTCCTCGCGCTCCTCGTCCTTACGCGGGAAGGTGTAGAGGACCAGGTACCTGGTCGCGTGCGAGGAGCCGTCGCGATACACGCGGTCGAACTCGCCGCTGCGAGAAAGGCGCCGTCGTTTGGGCGCCATCGCTTAAGGCGTGAGGCGCTTGCGCCCTTTGCGCCGGCGACGCTTGAGGATGGCGCGGCCGCCGCGCGTGCTCATCCGAGCACGGAAACCGTGGGTCTTCGCCCGCTTCCGCTTCTTTGGCTGGTAGGTGCGCTTCATGCCGGCGGAAGTATAGGCGGGATCAAGAGAAAATCTTTTCTGCGGGATTTGCGAGGCGCCGGAAATGGCCCCCCAGGCACGCCGCTATGGTCGCCGACCGGTGCCCGAGGACCCTCGAAACCAGGCCTTCCACGCCCTTTGGCGGGCGACGCAGGAGCGCCTGAAGGCCTCGGTCCCGGATTCCACCTACCGCCTCTGGCTCGAACCCTTGAAAGCCGTTGGGGCCGAAGGGGACATTCTCTTCCTGACCGGCCCGGAGGGAATCCGCGCTTGGACCGAGCGGCGCTACTCCTCGCTGATCGAAGAAGCGTTGGCCGATTCCGGCGGCGAGGTACAGCGGGTGAGCTTTGCCGAGCCGCGGGCACTGGAGGCGGCCGAAGCGGAAGACCTCGAGCTGAACCCGAATTACACCTTCGAGCGGTTCGTGATCGGCCCCGGCAACCGCTTGGCCCACGGGGCCGCGCTTGCGGTGGCCGAGGCTCCTTCCGAGGCCTACAACCCCCTCTTCCTGCACGGCCCTCCGGGGCTGGGGAAGACCCACCTGCTGGCCGCGATCGCCAACTACCTGCGCGACAACGCGCCCGCCCTCAGCGTCCGCTACACGACCGCCGAGTCCTTCACCAACGAGTTCGTCGCCGCCCTCAAATCGAAAGGCAGCGAGGCCTTCAAGGCCCGCTACCGGGACATCGACGTCCTCCTCATCGACGACGTCCAGTTCCTCCAAGGCAAGCCGGCCACCGAGGAGGAGTTCTTCCACACCTTCAACGCCCTATACGAGTCCGGCAGCCAACTCGTCCTCTCTGCCGATCGCATCCCCAGCGAGCTCTCCACCCTCGCCTCGCGCCTACGCGACCGCTTCGAGTGGGGACTGACCGTCGCGGTCGAGCCGCCGAACCTGGCCACTCGCCTGACGGTTCTGCGCCGCCTGGTCGAGGAGGCCGGGGTCGAGATCGCCGACGCCGGCGCTCTCTCCGAGCTGGCCAACCGGATCCCCACCAACGTCCGCCAGCTGCACGGCGCGCTGACGCGGGTGCTGGCCCACGCTTCGTTGATGGCCCGCCCGCTCAGCTCCGAGCTGATCGCCGAAGTGATCCCGAAAAGCCGACCATCCCAGCCCACCTCCGTCGAGGAGATCCAGCAGCGGGTGGCGGAGGGCTTCGGCGTCTCCCGGGCCGAGCTCGTCGGCAGCAGCCGCGCCGCCACCCCCCTGCGGGCACGCCAGGTGGCGATCTTCCTCACCCGCGACCTAACCGATCTCTCGCTGCCGCAGATCGGGCGCCTCTACGGCGGCCGCGATCACACCACCGTCCTCAACTCGCTCCGGCGCATAGAAGCCAGCCTCGACGAGGACTCCGACCTTGCCGAGAAGATCCGCGAGCTGCGGGGAGCTATCCACAACCCTGTTGGCGAGGAGCGCTGACAGCCGCCCGCGCTGTAAGAATCCCCAGCTTCCCACAGCCGCTTCCACACCCCTGAAATCGCAGCCCGACGCCAAATCCTCCGCGACCACCGCTCTTTCCACAGGTCCTAACCCAACTCAAAGAAGGCAGTCATCAACTTGAAGCTCACGACCAAACGAGAAGACCTCGTCTCCAAGCTCTCGATCGTCTCCCGGGCTGTCTCGACCCGCGCCGCCACCCAGGCTCTGTCCGGCGTCCTCCTCAGTGCCTCTGAAGGACGCGTCACCCTCGCCGCCACCGACCTCGACCTTGGGCTGGAGACGACCCTCGAGGCGAGCGTCGACTCCGAGGGCTCGGTTCTCCTTCCCGGCCGTCTCTTCGCCGAGGTGGCGCGATCGCTGCCGGACGCGAGCGTGGAGATCGAATCCCGCGAGGCCGAGCGCGACGTCGAGATCCGCAGCGGCGGCTCCAGCTTCCACCTGCGGGTGCTGCCGGTGGAGGACTTCCCGAAACTTCCCCAGCTGCAGGAGGAGGGCGCGCTGAAGATCCCGGCCGCGGCCCTCGAAGAGAGCATCGAGCTGGTCGCCCGCGCCGCCTCCAGGGACGACATGCGCCCGGTGCTGACCGGCGTCTTCGTCACCGCCGCCGGCAAAGAGATGACGATGGTCGCCACCGACTCCTACCGGCTGGCGGTGAAGCGGACCGAGCTGGAGGCCGACCTGGGCGGGGAGATCGAGGCGAACATCCCGGCTCGGGCGCTGCGGGAGCTCGGCCGCATCCTCTCCTCCGAGGGGGCGGGCGAGGCGGTGATCTCGTTGCTCACCAACCAGGCCGTTTTTCAGGCAGGGTCGATCCTCCTCTCGACGAGGTTGATCGACGGCCAATTCCCCAACTTTCGACAGCTCCTGCCCGAGTCCTACGAGCACGACGTGCGACTGCCGCGCTCGGACTTCCTCGACGTCACCCGCCGCGTCAGCCAGCTGGCTCAGCGCAATGCGCCGCTGCGTCTCTCGTTCAGCTCCGGCGAGCTGACGGTGGCGGCGGAGACCCCGGACGTGGGGGACGCGCGCGAGACGATGCCGGCGGCGTTCGAGGGGGAGGAGCTGGAGATCGGCTTCAATCCCGAGTTCCTCAAGGAAGGGATCGAAAGCGTCTCTGGCGACGAGGTGCTGGTGCGGTTGATCTCGCCGCTGCGTCCCGGGCTGCTGGAACCGGTCGAGGGGGACGAGTTCCGCTACCTGGTGATGCCGATCCGGCTCAACGTCTAGCTGCGCGCAGGAGGAGAATGAGCCGGTGCTCGTCACCGCGATCGAGGCCAAGCCGCTGCGCAGCCTCGATCAGGTCCGGGTCGAGCTGGCCCCGGGGATCGTCAGCGTCATCGGTCCCAACGGCACCGGCAAGACCAACCTGATCGAGGCCCTCTACTTCGCCCTCACCGGGCGGTCGTTCCGCACCTCCGATCGCCGCGACCTGATCCCCTTCGGCGGCTCGCTGGCGCGAGCGGAGGCGACTATCCGCGACGAGGATGGCCTCGAGCGCAAGCTGCTGGCCGCGGTCAGCCGCAGCGAAGGGCGCCGCCACCTGCTCGACGGCAACCCGGCGGATCCGGCCACGATCTCCCGCAACCGGCCGCCGGTGGCCGTCTTCGCCCCCGATCGGTTGACGCTGGTGAAGGGACCGCCGGCCGAGCGCCGGGCCCACCTCGACGGCTTCGTCGCCGCCCGCTGGCCAGCGCGAGCGGAGTTGCGCAAGCGCTACGGGCAGGCGGTGGCGCAGCGGAACGCGCTGCTGTCCCGGCTCGCGGCGGGCTATGGCTCGCCCGAGGACCTGCGGATCTGGGACGCCGGGCTCGCCGGCGCCGCGGCGCCGTTGATCGAAGCGCGAGCCGAGGCGGCGGCCGAGCTGGCGGATCCGTTCACCACCACGGCGGCCGAGCTCGGTCTCGAGGAGGGAGCGCTCGAGTACGCGCCCCGCGCCTCCGGCTCGGAAGAGGAGATCCGGGTGGGCCTCGAGGAGCGGCGCGACCAGGACATCCGCATGGGCCGCAGCTCCTGGGGCCCCCACCTCGACGAGCTGAAGCTGACGGCAGGCGGCCGCTCGCTGCGGAAGTTCGGTTCGCAGGGGCAGCAACGCGCCGCCCTGCTCGCCCTCCTCTTCTCCGAGCGGGAGGCGCTGCTGCAGGCCCGGCGGGTGACGCCGCTCCTCCTCCTCGACGACGTGATGAGCGAGCTCGATCCAGGTCGCAGGGAGCGTCTGGTCGCCCGCCTCGACGACGGCGGCCAGGTTCTGATCACCGCCGCGGACGAGGAGTCGGTCCCCGCCGCAGCGCTGGCGTCGGTGGTGCGGATGCCGCCGCAGACGGAAAGCGCCGCTGCGTGAGCCGCCGCCGCGCACCCCGGCCCGCCGCTGGCGCCTTCAAGGCAGCGCTGCAGCGGGTCGCGCCGCAGACGCCGCTGGCGGCGGTCCAAGCAGCCTGGACCGGAGCCGTGGGAGAGCAGCTGGCAGCGGTGGCTGTACCGGTCTCGGAACGGGACGGAACCCTGCTGGTCGAGTGCGCCGACGCGGTCTGGGCGCAAGAGCTCGACCTGATGCAGGAGACCCTGCTGGAGCGGCTGCGAGAGGAAGTTGGAGAGCAGGCACCCCAGGCACTTCGCTTCCGTGTCAACTCTGAGCGCTTTTAGACACCCTTTTTTCACGATTTGCAGGGAAAACGCTTTTGAAGGGCGGCTTGTCCGCGGCCTTCAACTGGTATTCTTATGGCAACTCGCACTTACGCCCCGACCAACCGTGGAGCGAGTCTCCGGGCGTCGGGGCTTTGTGTGTCTCTGTGTCAACTGGAAGGGACTCATTGCCTGAGAAAAAAGCCAGCGGCGATTCCTACGGCGCCCAGGACATCACCGTCCTCGAGGGCCTGGAAGCGGTTCGCAAGCGCCCCGGCATGTACATCGGTTCGACGGGCCCGCGCGGCCTGCACCATCTCGTCTACGAGATCGTCGACAACTCGGTCGACGAGGCCCTCGCCGGTCACTGCGACAGCGTCCGCGTCGTCCTCCACCCGGACAACTCCTGCACGGTCGAGGACAACGGCCGCGGCATCCCGGTCGAGACGATGGAGAAAGAGGGGAGGCCCGCCGCCGAGGTCGTGCTGACGGTTCTCCACGCCGGCGGCAAGTTCGGGGACGGCGGCGGCTACAAAGTCTCCGGCGGTCTGCACGGCGTTGGCGTCTCGGTCGTCAACGCGCTCTCCGAGCGGCTGCACCTGGAGATCAGCCGTGACGGCAACGTCTGGTCGCAGGACTACGAGCGCGGCAAGATCCAAAACGACCTGACCAAGGGCGAGAAGACCAAGGCCCACGGGACGAAGATCACCTTCCTGCCCGATCTCGAGATCTTCGAGGAGATCGAGTTCGACTTCCAGACGCTGGCCGAGCGGCTGCGCGAGACCGCCTTCCTCACCCGCGGGCTGAAGATCGAGCTGGTCGACGAGCGCGGCGCCACCAACAGCGTCACCTTCCAGTACGAGGGCGGGATCGAGGACTTCGTCCGCCACCTGAACGAGAACAAGGACGAGCTGCACCGCAAGGTCATCTACTTCGAGGGCAGCGAGGAGGCCGGCGAAGTCGAGCTGGCGATGCAGTGGAACGGCTCCTACCAGGAGTCGATCTTCAGTTTCGCCAACAACATCAACACCCACGAGGGCGGCACGCACCTCTCCGGTTTCCGCGCGGCGCTGACCCGGACCCTGAACGCCTACGCGCGCAACAAAGGCCTGCTGAAAGAGAAAGACGACAACCTCGCCGGCGAGGACGTGCGCGAGGGCCTGACCGCGGTTATCTCGGTCAAACTGCACGACCCGCAGTTCGAGGGCCAGACCAAGACCAAACTCGGTAACCCGCCGATCAAAGGCCTGGTCGAGGAGACCGTCAACCGCAAGCTGGCCGAGTACTTCGAGGAGAACCCGGGCGATGCCCGCCGGGTGATCAGCAAGGCGATCGACGCCTCCCGCGCCCGCGACGCCGCCCGCAAAGCCCGCGACCTGACCCGGCGCAAGTCGGCGCTGGAGAACTCGACCCTCCCCGGCAAGCTCGCCGACTGCACGGTCAAGGATCCGAGCCTGGCCGAGATCTTCGTGGTCGAGGGCGACTCCGCCGGCGGCTCGGCGAAGCAGGCGCGAGATCGCAACACCCAGGCGGTGCTGCCGCTGCGGGGGAAGATCATCAACGTCGAGAAGAGCCGGATCGACAAGGTGCTGGCCAACAACGAGATCCAGGCGCTGATCACGGCGATCGGGACCGGGGTCCACGACGAGTTCAACCTCGAGGACGCGAGGTACCACAAAATCGTGATGGCGACCGACGCCGACGTCGACGGCGCCCACATCCGCACCCTCGTCCTCACCTTCCTCTACCGGCAGATGCCGGAGCTGATCGACGCCGGCTACGTCTACATCGCCAAGCCGCCGCTCTACCGGGTCAAACAGGGCAACCAGGAGACCTACCTGGAGCGGGAGTCCGAACTCGAGGAGCTCCTGCTGCGCGACAAACTCGAGGACTTCGAGCTGATCGACGCCAACGGGAAAAGCACGAAGCTGACCTCGAACCGCTGGCAGGGGTACGTGCGGCGCTCGAAGGAGTACGAGGGCTGGGGGTCCTCCCTGCAGGCCGAGTTCGGGCACGAGGCGGTCCGCTTCCTGGAGGAGTCGAACCTGCTGGACGAGGGAGTGGCGTCCGTGGCGGCCGCGGCGAAGCTGCTCAGCCAGAAGGCGCCCGAGGGCGAGCCCTTCGACACCGAGGTGCTGGAGTCGAGCGACGACCTCCTCGTAGTCAAGGCGATCGAGCGCCGCAGCGGCCTCGCCCGCACCCACCGTTTCCCGGCCGAGCTCTTCAGCCACCACGACTACCGCAAGTTCGTCGAGGTCCATGGGGCCTTGTTGAAGCAGGTGGGCCGGCCGCCGTTCGAGGTGCACTACGACGGTCGCCGAAACGCGGCGCTCTCGTTCCAGGCGCTCCGCGGGGCGGTGCTGGAGCTCGCTCGCAAAGGCGTCCAGCTCACCCGCTTCAAGGGACTGGGTGAGATGAACGCCGAGCAGTTGCGGGAGACGACCATGGACCCTGCCAGCCGCACCCTCGCTCAGGTGACGCTGGAAGACGCAACCGCCGCCGACCAGATCTTCTCGATGTTGATGGGGGACCAAGTCGGCCCCCGTCGCGAATTCATCGAGGAGCACGCGAAAGAGGTGAGGTTCCTTGATGTCTAAGCGCGCCCGTTCGATGGATGAGGTGGTTGGCTGATGGCGCTGGACGCACTCACCGGCCGCATCGAGGAGCGCGAGCTCGAGAAGGAGATGCGTTCGTCGTATCTCGATTACGCGATGAGCGTGATCGTCGGCCGGGCGCTGCCCGACGTCCGCGACGGCCTCAAGCCTGTGCACCGCCGCGTGCTCTACGCGATGCACGACATCGGCCTGCAGCCGACCCGGTCCTACCGCAAGTGCGCCTTCATCGTCGGCGAGGTGATGGGCAAGTACCACCCCCACGGCGACTCGGCGATCTACGACACCCTGGTGCGAATGGCGCAGGACTTCTCCCTGCGTTACATGCTCGTCGACGGGCAGGGCAACTTCGGCTCGATCGACGACGACCCGGCGGCGGCGATGCGGTACACCGAGGCCCGTCTCGGCCGCCTCGCCACCGAGCTGCTGCGCGACATCGACGCCGACACCGTCGACTTCGGCCCCAACTACGACGAGTCGACCCAGGAGCCGCTGGTCCTGCCGGCGCGCTTCCCCAACCTCCTCGTCAACGGCACCTCCGGGATCGCGGTCGGGATGGCGACCAACATCCCCCCGCACAACCTGCGCGAGGTCGCCGCCGCGGTCGCCGCCTACATCGACGACCCGCAGATCGATCTCGAGGGCCTGATGCAGCACGTCAAGGGCCCCGACTTCCCCGGCGGGGGGATCATGAGCCGCGAGGGGATCGCCGACGCCTACCGCTCCGGGCGCGGCAGCATCCGGGTCCGGGCGCGGGCACATGTCGAGCCGTTGAAGGGTGGCAAGGAGGCGATCGTCGTCACCGAGCTGCCGTTCATGGTCAAGAAGGGCGGCGAAGGCGGCCTGATCACGAAGATCGCCGACCTCGTCCGAGACAAGAAACTCGAGGGCATCTCCGACCTGCGCGACGAGTCCGACCGCTCGGGCATGCGCCTGGTGATCGAGCTCAAGCGCGGCGGGCCGCCGGCGAAAGTCGTCCTCAACAACCTCTACAAGAAAACGGCGATGCAGACGACCTTCGGCGCCAACATGGTGGCGCTGGTCGACGGCGTCCCGAAGACGCTCAGCCTGCGGCAGCTGATCCATCACTACGTCGATCACCAGCGCGAGGTCGTCACCCGCCGCACCCAGTACGAACTGCGGCGCGCCGAGGCGAGGGCGCACATCCTCGAGGGGCTGCTGATCGCGCTCGACAACCTCGACGCGGTGATCGCCCTGATCCGCGGCTCCGACGACCCGGATGCCGCCCGCGACGGGTTGATGGACAAATTCGACCTCTCCCGCGAGCAGGCCCAGGCGATCCTCGACATGCGCCTGCAGCGCCTGACCGCACTCGAGGCCGACAAAGTCCGGGCAGAGCACGCCGACCTGATGGAGCGGATCGGCGAGCTGCGGGCGATCCTCGGCGACGAAGCGAAAGTGATGGGCCTGGTCAAGGACGAGCTGGCCGAAGTCGTCGAGTCCTACGGCGACGAGCGCCGCACCGAACTCGCCCACTTCGAGGGCGACGTCGGGATCGAGGACATGATCGCCGACCAGCAGATGGTGATCTCGCTGACCGCCTCCGGCTACGTCAAGCGGCTGCCGCTCGCGACCTACCGTCAGCAGCGCCGCGGCGGCGTCGGGGTGATGGGGATGAACCTCAAAGACGAGGACTACATCGCGCACCTCCACATCTGCTCGACCCACGACTTCCTGCTCTTCTTCACCAACCGCGGCAAGGTCTACCGGCTCAAGGTCTACGAGCTGCCGGAGGGGTCGCGCACCTCTAAAGGCAGCTCGCTGAACAACCTGCTGCCGCTGCGCGAAGGCGAGCGGGTGATGGCGGTGATCCCGACCCGGGACTTCAAAGAGAACAAGTACCTCGCCTTCGCCACCGCCCAGGGGCTGGTCAAGAAAACCGAGTTCCTCGCCTACAACACGCCGATCCGCGCCGACGGGATCATCGCGATCAAGGTCCGCGACGGCGACGAGCTGGTCCAGGTGCGGCTCACCTCGGGCGAAGACGACATCCTCATGGTCTCCCACTCCGGCCACGCCTCCCGCTTCTCCGAGGAGCACGTGCGGACGATGGGCCGCGACACCAGCGGGGTCAAAGGGATGAACGTCGCCGGCAAGGACAACCGGGTGCTGGCGATGGACATCGCCCGCAACGACACCGAACTCTTCGTCGTCACCGAGAACGGCTACGGCAAGCGGACGCCGGTCTCGGAGTACCCGGTGAAGGGCCGCGGCACCAAAGGCGTCCTCACCGCCAAGCTGACCGAGAAGAAGGGCGGCCTCGCCGGCGCCCTGATCGTCGGCGAACACCAGGACCTGCTCTTCATCTCCCAGAACGGGATGGTCCAGCGCACCTCGGTCAGCGGCATCTCGCAGATGGGTCGCGCCACCCAGGGCGTCAAGGTGATGAACATCAAGGACGACGATCGCGTCAGCGCCGTCGCCCTGGTGGTCGAGTCCGAGGAAGGCGATGCCGCCGCTGCCGCTGCCGAGAACAACGGGCAGGGCGAGCTGGCCGAGGCTTCCCCCGACGGGGCCGGCGAGTAGCGCTAGGAAGCCGCTGCCGGTAGAGGGCCCGGCCGTCCTCCGCGGGAATTGGGTCGCGCCCCTATCGGGGCCTGCTCCAGTTAGATGCTGCCCGCCTATGGCGGGCAAAGACCAGATTGCATATCGCCGCTTCGCGAACATTCCCGCGAAGGACGACCGGACCCTCTCCAACACGCACTTCAGAACGGCTCAGGATTCGGCGTCTGCCGAGCAGCCGGCCCTTAGAACGGGGCTTCGAGAAGCACTTCGTACTCGGGGCCCGTCAGGCGGAAGCGGGGGGCGCCGGGGAAGTTGGCGCTGAGGTTGCCAGACCAGGTGGTGGTGCCGTCGGGGGCGGCGCGGTAGCGGCCGGTGCCGTGGAACGGAGCCGGTGGGGAGACTCTCGCCCGGGTCAGGGTTTCGTTGACCCATACCGGGTTGCTCCGGTTGCGGACGACGGCGACCCTGACGATCGCCAGCTTGCCGCGGGTCTCTTCGTGGGTGGCCAGGAACGTCGTCTTCCTGCCTCCCGCGGCCAAGAAGCCGGTGAAGTCGACGCCGTCGCGGGCCAGGGCGACGAAGGCGGGCTGGCGAGCGCTCTGTTGCGCGATGGGGAGCCGGGGCCCCCGCCGCCGGAGGCACCTCGGCGCCACCGTCACGACCGAGCCCTTCGCCCGGTGCGCGTCGAGTGAGATGTAGCCGCCTTCGCCCTTGAAGCGGAAGTTGCCGACGAAGACGCCGCGGCGCTTGACGAACCGCTGCGGGCCGCGGCAGTTGCGGCGCTTGCCGACCCAGGTCTTGTTGCGCGACTCGCTGAATCGCATCGAGACCTCGCCGAGCCCACCGAACCTCGCCCGCAGTCGTTCCGGGGCCGCGACTCCGCGAGCTAGGTAGGCGGTCCCGACGAATCGCTTCCTGAACCGCCCTTTGCTGACGAGAAGGAAGACGCCGTTGCCGGAGGTCATCACTTCGACCTCGTAGCCGCCGCGGGCCTCGATCCTGAACCCGGAGCGGAAGGTCTTGGCCGGCGGTATCGAGTTCTCGAGGTGGCTCAGCAGGCGACTGCCGGGCAGCTGAGCGGAGTCCCCGCCCGCCGCGGCGGGCGATGGAGCCGCGAGGGCCATGACCGCCACGGCGAGGATCGGGAGGTACCGCCTCATCGCACCCGCGCCGCCCGGTGGTAGAGGCGGGCCGCTTCCTTGCCGAAGTAGGGGCCGAAGACCGGGCTGCCGCTGTCGAAGTAGCCGTAGCTGGTGACGCTGTTCAGCGTCGTTCCGCCACGGATCATCCACCCGCCCCCGGAAGCGCCACCGGTGACGTCGCAGTCGTTGGCGAGGTTCAGCGGCCCGGGGAATCCGAAAGAGGAAGGATCGTGACCGAGGAACGGCACCCCTCGGCAGAGGCGCTGCGTTTCCCCGTCGAAGGGCGCTTCCCCGGGATAGCCGTGGACGTCGAAGGTCTGCTTCGCCTTGAGGTTCCAGGCGATCTCGGCTCCCCCGACCGCGTCGCCCAGCGTTGCGCCTTTCTGGTTTCGCCCCACGACCAGGGCGGCGACGTCGAAGTTCGCGCTGCTGAAGGTCCCCCGCCACTGCCTCGTCGTGTCGAACCAGCGGACGGGGAAGACGCCGAAGGGGCGCTGCCCATAGCGGTAGGCGGGAACGAACACGGACCTGCTGCGCCTGCCGACGCCACCCAGGCAGTGCGCCGCCGTGATCACGACGCTCTCGGTGGGGGAGTCGACGGACGTCCCGGAACAGCGCCCGTAGCCGAAGAAGGTCGAGACGAAGAGCACGCCGTGAACGCGGAACTCCGGGGCGGTGGGATCGGCGACCAGTTCGAAGTTCGAGCCGAACGGCGACTCGCCGGACGACGGAGAGGCGGCGAGGGGGCCGAAGCGAGGACCCGCGAGCTCGATCGGCTCCGCAGCTCGCATCCGCGCCGGAGTCCAGAACTCGTCGGTGTTGCGAGCCGAGACCGGCTCCAGCCAGTGACCGTCGGCAGCGGCGGTTTCACCGCCCCAGGCAAGCATCGTCAACAAGAAGAGCGCCGCGGCGGATACCCCCGCAAGCGTTCGACGGCCCCCGCCGCTCCGGACAATCATCGAACCACTCTACCCGCGCGTTCGGGAACCCTCGTGTTGGGCGCGGGTGCTTCAGGCCGCTTGCGGCAGGTACTGCTGCCAGGCTTCCGGGATCTTCGGGCTGGCGACCTGGATGAAGACCGTCGGCGGCGGCGCCTTGGGGGTCGTCGCCGGGTGCATCTCGATCTCGCGCGGGAGGCGGTTTCCCTTGCGGCGGTTGCAGGGTGGGCAGGCGGCGACGATGTTCTCCCAGACCGATTTGCCGCCGCGGGAGCGGGGGATGACGTGGTCGACGGTGAGCCCGGATTTGGTCGAGCCGCAGTACTGGCAGGTCCAGGAGTCGCGGGCGAGAACGGCGCGCCGGGTGATTTTGCGGCGATGTGCCTCGCGCGGAATCCGCACGTAGTTGACGAGGCGGATCACGTCGGGGCGCTCCATCGTCATGTGCTCGGAATGGAGCGCGGCGCCGTCCCGCCGCTCGAGCAGTTCCGCCTTCTCCTTCAGAAGCAGGACAGCGGCCCGTCTCAACGTGCAGACGTTGATTGGCTCATACGTCGCGTTGAGTACCAGGACCCTGGCCATGCTGGAAGCAAATTGTAGGGCGCTTCGTCAGCGGACCGGGTAAGAACCCAGAATGCGGACCGACTCGGCCTTCGTTCGCAGCTGCTCGATCGCCTCGGCAACCCCCGCATCCGTCGCCTTTCCCTCCAGGTCGCAGAAGAACATGTAGCGCCCCAAACCCTGCCGCAAGGGCCGCGACTCGATCCGCGTCAGGTTGATGCCGCGGTCGGAGAACTCGCTGAGTGCGTTGACGAGGGCGCCGGGGTGATCGGCGCCGAGCTCGGAGAAGACGAGCGAGGTCTTCCAGGGGCCGTCCCCCGCCGGCTCGGTTCCCGCCGGCGCGATCCAGACGAAGCGGGTGACGTTGTCGGCCTGGTCCTCGACTCCCTCCAGCAGCAGCTCGCAGCCGTAGAGATCCGCCGCCGCGCGCGCGCCGAGCGCCGCCCACGGCCGGGCCGACTCGCTCACCATCCGCACCGCCGCCGCGGTGCTGCTGACGCTGCGCGTTTCCACCTCGGGGAATCGCTGGCGCAGGAACCGTTGGCACTGCGCCAGCGGCTGGGGGTGCGAGAGGATCGCCTCGATCTCGTCCGCCGAGACCCCCTCGCGGGCGATCAGGTGGATCCGCACCCGGTAGTCGTGCTCGCCGACGATCGCCACCGCGCCGACCTCGAAGGCGAGCGTGTCGAGGGTCGGCCGCACCGAGCCCTCGAGCGAGTTCTCGATCGGCACCAGCGCCCGCTCGGCCTCCCCCCGCTCGACGGCAAGAATCGCGTCATGGATGGTCCCCGTCCGCAACGCCTCATAACCGCCCTCGGGAACTGCCTCCCCCAGAGCGTCCTCAGTAAAAGTGCCAGCAGGTCCGAGGTAGGCGATCTTCATCTGCAAGATCAAAGCAGAGGTGGATCGAGCCAAGGGTCCGGGGGTGCCCCCGTACGGACACTCAGCCGAAGGCGTCCGGT
>JALYWY010000354.1 GCA_030852475.1 Actinomycetota bacterium
TCGGCGGCGCGGATCGATTCGAAGGTCTCCTCGTCGTCGAGCGGGATCCGCGAGAGGTCGAGCCGCTCGCCGCGGGCGCGGCCGATCTCCTCGACGCAGCGCTCGACCGCCGAGAGCATCCCCAGCCCCAGCAGGTCGATCTTGAGAAAGCCGGCGTCGGCGCAGGAGTCCTTATCCCACTGGACGGTTTGGCGCCCCTTCATCGCGGCGGGAACGACCGGGCAGACGTCGATCAGCGGCCGGGTCGAGATCACCATCCCACCCGGGTGCTGGGAGGAGTGACGGGGCAGGCCCATGATCTCGTCGGCGAGCTCGAGCAGGACCCGCCAGCGCGGCTCCTTCGCCCGCTCGGGGCCGAGCGAGGCGACGAGGTCGCGCTCGATCTCCTTCGCGGTCTCGTGGAAGCCGACCGTCTTCGCCACCCGGTCGATCTCGGCCGGCGGCAGCCCCAGCGCCTTGCCGAGGTCGCGCACGGCGCCCTTCGGCCGGTAGGTGGGGAAAGCGGCGACGAGGGCGGAGCGGTCGCGGCCGTAGCGGTCGTGCGCGCGCGGGATCAGGACCTCGCGGATGTCGCGCGGGAAGTCGAGGTCGATGTCCGGCAGCGTCGTCGTTTCCTCGTTGAGGAAGCGACCGGAGAAGAGGTCCGCCTCGACCGGGTCCACGTGGGAGAGACCGGTCAGGTAGCAGACGATCGAGCTGACGCTAGAGCCGCGGCCGCGCCCCGGCGGCAGCACGTTGCGCGCCGACTCCGGACCGCGCACCTCGGCCGCCACCTCGCGGGCCAGCTCGAGCAGGTCGCGGTGGAGCAGGAAGAAGCCCGACAGCCCCAGCGCGCGGATGATCGCCAGCTCCTCCTCCAGCCGCCACTGCGCCTCGAGCAGGCGGGCGTTGCCGGCGTAGCGCTCGCCGAGGTGGTGGTTGCAGAGGCGGGCGAGCTCGGCGTCGGCGCCCGAGTCCTCGCTGCCGGGATAGCGGTAGCCGAGTTGCTCGGTGAGGTCGAAGCGCAGCCGCTCGGCGAGGCGCTCGGTCTCGGCAACGGCTTCGGGGTATTCGGCGAAGCGGGCGGCCATCGCACCAGGGGAGGTGAGGGCCGACGTCGAGTTGCCGCGGCGGCGGGGCTCGGACTCCTCCAGGGTCTCGCAGAGGCCGATCGCGACCATGGCGTCCTGCAGCGGCGCGCGGCGGCGGTCGTGGGAGTGGACGTTGCCGGTGGCGACGACGGGAACGTCGAGGCGCTCGGCGAGCAATCTCAGCCAGCGATTGCGAGCGCGGTCGCGGCGCCAGTAGGGCCGCTGCAGCTCGATCCGGAAGTGGTCGCGTCCGAAGGCGCCGAGGAGGCGGCGAGCTCGGCGTTCTCCAGCGGCGGTATCGCCGCGTTCGAAGGCGCCGGCCACCGCTCCGTCGCGGGCGCAGCCGGAGAGGCAGACGAGCCCCTCCGCGTGCTCCTCTACCTGCTCCAGCGTCGCCCACGACTGCATCTGGGTGCGGGGGGCGTTGTCGCGCGTGTGGGCATGGGCTGCGGTGAGGAGGCGGCAGAGGTTGCGATAGCCGGCCTCGTCTTCGACCAGCAGGGTGAGGTGAAAATCGCGCTCCCCTTCGCGAACCGTCAGCTCGGCGCCGGTGATCGGGCGGATGCCGAAGCCCTTGCAGGCATGGGCGAACTCCATCGAGCCCCAGACGCCGTCGTGGTCGGCGAGGGCGAAAGCCGGATAACCCTGGGCGGCGGCCGCGGCGGCGAGCTCCATCGGGGTCGAGGCGCCGTCGAGGAAGGAGAAGGCGGAGTGGGCGTGCAGCTCGACGTACATCGCTCTATGCCCGCTGCCGGTACCAGCGCTGGCCGCGGGCGCCGCGGAAGACCGTCAGGGCGCGGCCATCGCCCAGAGCCAGCTCGAAGTAGTGGCGGCGCAACGGCTTCGCCGTCCACCAGCGGTCCTCGACCAGCCACTCCTCGCGGACGGCCTCGACCGTCACCCCGTCGACCTGCAGCGGAGCTCCGCGGGGGTCGGTTCGCACCGCCACCCGCTGGGGGGCGTAGAGACGGCGAAGGCCCGGCATCAGAGCTCTGGGTAGGGAGTCAGCATCGCCCAGCGCTCGGGCACTCGCGAGGAGGCGTCGACGGGAAGGATCTTCAGCAGCGCCTCCGCCCCCTGCACGGCGCGCACCTCCCGCACCGCCGCGCCGAGCCGGCGACGGCGTGGCTCGGCGCCGCCGACCGCGATCTCCAGCTGGTCGCGGGCCGGCGGCCCCAGTCCCACCGCCCGCAGTTGCAGCACCGTCGCCGGTCCCGGCAACTCCTCGAGGCGCGGGGTGAGGACGTTGCGCAGGACCCGGGGAGAAGCGCTGGGACGGCCGAGGCCCTGCTCGACGCTCCAGCTGCCGCCGGCGGCGAGCCGTGCCCCGAGCCGCAGGCCCAGCAAGGTCCTCCCCTTCCGCTGCGGCGCCGCCAGGAGGCGATCGACGAGCAGCTCGAGGGCGCGGTCGAGCTGGCGCCCAGCCGTCCCTTCCGGCAACTCGATCTCCTCGGTCAGCTCCTCATGGGGAGTGCGCGGCCGCAGCGGCTCCTCTTCGCCGCGGCAGAGCCGCAGTGCCCGCAGGCCAAGAGGGCCGAAGCGGTCGGCGACCTGGTCGGCGGAGAGCCGAGCAAGCGAGTGCAGGGTCTCGACCCCGAGGCGCTCAAGTGCCTCGATCAGATCACCCGCCTCGCGTTCGGAGACATCAAGGCGCGTGCGCAGAGCCTCGACCGAAACTGGACGCGGCCATTCGGCGGCTGCAAGGAAGGAGGCGAACCGAGTCGTGCCGGTGCCGATCGCCTGCTCATCTCCAACCGCCCGTCGAACAGCCGCAAGCACTCCCGCGGAGGAGCCTCCGTAAAGACCGCGGAGCCCGTCGACGGCGAAGAAGGCCTCTCCGGCCCGCTCTGACTCGACAGCGGCGCCGAGCGCCTCCAGCGCCCCGACCACCGCTTCGCTCGCCTCGGCTACCTGGACCGGGTCTTGAAGATCGGCGCGCCCGGACCGAAGCCCCCCAGCACGATCCGGGCGCGGCGGAGCCGCCAAACGCGTATCGATGACGCAGGCGATCTCCATACGAACATATGTTCGATAGGAACCATACCAATTTCCATAGCGGGAACTACAGACTTCTTGAGGCTCAGTAAACCCGCGCAGGTGGGAGGGCGCTCCGTCGCAAATTTGGGAGGCTCCTCCGGGCCCTCCCTTCCAGCTAGCTCTGGCGGGCTACTTTCGCTGCTTCAGAGCTGCCGAGATACGGGGTGAGGGTGAACTCGACCAGGTCGGGGAGGAGGGATTCGAGCTCGTCCATCCGGTCGGCGAAGATGCGGCGCGAGATCAGCGAGACCATGCCGCCGACCAGCGCCTCCTCGGTCGTCGGCGAGAGGCCGGCGAGGATCTCTTTCGAGCGACCCTCGCGGCCGGCTTGGAAGTAAGGAACCAGGCTTTGGATCGCGGCGTCGTAGCGCTCGACCACAACCGGGCCGGCGACCAGCGCCTCGACCATGCTGAGGCGGGCGAGCGGCGGCTCGGTGGCGAGGAACTCGAGCATCGCTGCGATGCCGGCTCGAATCGCCTGGGGCCACTCCTCCTCTTGCTCGAACGCGTCCCCGACCCGCTGGCGAAGCTCGGTCATCACCGTGTCGTAAGCAGCCACGAAGCACTCGTCCTTGCTGCTGAAGTGCTCGTAGAAGGTGCGTCGAGAGACAGCGGCGTGGCGGGTGATGTGCGCAATCGTCGTGCCGGCGTAGCCATTTTCGGCGACGGCCTCGGCGAGGCCGGCGATCAACCGCTCGCGCTGGTTGCGAGCTACGAACTCCCGCGGCAGGCCATGCCGGCCCGGCGGGAGCCGAGCGAGCTCAGGCGGAAAATCAGGTGATTCGACTGAGTTGACTGGATCGCTCAAGAGAACCGAAGATACCGATCCGGACGGGTGGGGCCTGTTTTGGCTAATTGGCCAGTTTCTTGTGACCATTGGTCTAGTTCGAGGACTTGGCCTCGGTCCTCTCGATCTCGCCGGCCTCGCTCGCCTCCCGGGCCGCCTCCGCTCCCAGGTATGGAGCGAGGACAAACTCGACCAGTTCCGGCAACACCTCGGTGATGGTTTCGGCCTCGGCGATCGCCAATCGTCGGTAGATGATCCAAAAGACCCCGCCGACCAGGGCCTCCTCCAAAGTCTCCGGTAGCTCGCTGCTCCGAGACGAGACATCGCGTCCAAGTCGGAAGAGAGAAACGAACGCTTGCTGGGACTCCTCGTAGTAGGCGAGTGAAGACGGGCCGACCGCCAGGGCCTCGACCATGCAGGTTTTGGCCAGGGCCGGCTCCTCGGCCACGTACCCGAGAAAGGCGGCCAATCCGGCGCGGACTCGTTGGGGCCAGCTCTGCTGGGTTCCGCCTGCCTCTACAACCCGCCGCAGGGCAGTAGCCATCGCGTGCTCTTGCGCTGCGAGGAAGCACTCCTCCTTCGAGCTAAAGTTCTCATAGAAGGTCTTCCGAGCGATCCCGGCCCGCTTAACGATGTCGGCGACCGTGACGGCCCTGAAGCCCCTCGCGGAGGTCTCCTCCGCGAGCGCAGCGATGATCCGCGCTCGCTGATGCTCGACCACGAACTTACGCGAAAGGCGCTCCTGGCCCGGAAGTGGACGCGTTGTTGAGTTTGGGCTCACGAACGAAACAGTACCGAAGTCGTATCTCGGGGCGGATAAGTCGCTTGAACGGATACCGTTGAGGTACCGAAAAGCAGACGGACCGTTTTATCGATTTGAAATAGAGCGGCGGGGATTTGAAC
>JALYWY010000153.1 GCA_030852475.1 Actinomycetota bacterium
CCCGCGGGGGCCGGGGAGGCGCTGCATGAGCTGGACTCGCTGCGGGAGGGCGATGCCCTGCGGATCGTCAATCGCGGCAGCTTCGCCTGCTCGCTCGGCGGCGCCGGCTGGTCGGGGTTGCAGCCGGGCGCGCGGCACCTGTTCACGGTTGAGGCGGTGCGCCGGCTCGTCGCCCGCCGCGACCAGGTGGTGAAGAAGCGCCGCTGGGTCCCGGGAGCCGGCCTCGCCGCCACCTGGCAGACGCTGCTGAACAGCGTCACCTTCGGCCGCAACGTCGCCCTCGGCGCCCTGCGCGGCATGCCCTCGGTGCCCGCCGAGGAGCCCTGGCAGCGGCGCATCGACGCCCTCGCCAGCATCGTCCTCGCGATCCCGGCGCTGCTGGTCGCGATCCCGGTCGAGCTGGCCGGCGGCCTCAGCGGCCGCGGAGCGGTGATCAGGATCCGGCTGGAGCTCTTCTAGCGCGTCAGCTGAGACCTTCGCGCGCCTCGCGCACGAGCGTGACGGCCTCGGGAAAGAGCATGCGGATCGCGTCGCGGACCTGCATCGCCTGCTCGTCGGCGCTGCCGGTCAGCTCGAGGCGGCCGATCGAGGCGACGGTCATCTCCACCGCCAGCTTGATCGCGTTGTCGGCCCAGGCAACCCGCTGCGAGGACTGCATCTGCTCCGAGAGTTCCTCCATCCGGGCGCGGAACTCCTCGGGATCGCCGAAAAGGTTGAAGCCCTCCATCGCCCTTCATGTAAGCAGAACCGTGACGCCGCCGGCCCGGAATCGTCACTTCCTGCGCGCCACCCGTGCGCCGAGTCGACCTAGCGTCGAGCCCGATGCGGAGGCTGCTGAGGAACGAGCGGGGATCGGCGAGTGTCGAGCAGGCGGCCCTGGCGGCGCTCGTCGCGCTGCTCCTGGTCGCCGGGATCGCCGCCGTCGCCGCGGGAGGGAAGATCGATGCCGGGCGTCAGCTCGCCGGCGCGATCGCCGGGAAGATCAAGTGCGGCCCGCGGCTGCCCGATGGTTGCCGTCATCACCCGCTGGTGCCGGCCTACGGCTGGCCGCTGGCGCGCCTGTCGCGGGCGCTGGCGCCGGCCCCGGTGGCGCTGCCGGGACCCTCGGGCCTGCCGCTGATGCCGGTCGACTTCCGCCGCTGCCGCCGCGAGAGTTGCGCCGTCGCCGCCGGGCCGCACCTCACCGCCTCCGGCCGCCGTACCACCGCCTTCACCGAGGTCGTCGACCGCCGCTCCTCCTCCGGCTGGGTCGAAGTCGTCTACTGGCTCTACCGGCCGACGCTCGGGTGGCAGCGCCTCGCCCGCCGCGCCACCCAGGCCGACGTCGACGCCGCTGCTGGCGTGGAAGTCCTTCTCCAGGACGACCCGGCGCTGGTCCCGCTCGAGACCCTGCCCGGCCGCAATCATTACGAGTTCCCGGCCTCGGAACGGCCGCCCTGGCAGTGGCACGTCGCCGGGCGCTATCCCGGCTGGTCGAGCTGAGAAGGCGCCCAGCCTTCGCCCGCGGCGGCCCGCTCGAAGCCGATCCAGAGCGAGTTCATCGCCACCGCGACCACCCGCTCGCGCGGCACGTCCGGATGGTCCACCCACCACAGCGCCAGGCCCTGGAGCACGCCGCGGAGGACCACCCACGCCATTTCCACCCCCTCGCCCGCCAGGGAGCCGGTCACCTCCTCCGCGCCGGGCTCGGCGACGTACACCTGCATCACCTGGTCTCGGCTGCGGGTCGAAACCTCGGCGTGAACCGCTTCCGCCTCCCGGTCCCCGCTCGGCTCCCGGAAGAGGAGCTTGGCCACCCCCGCGCGCCGGACATAGGCGAACCAGGCGTCGATCGAACGCGCGGCGCGCAGAGCCGGCGGATCGTCGCCCGGCCACTTGTGGGCCCAGATCTCCCGCAACCGAGCGAAGTGGGTCTCGAGCAGCTGCCGGTAGAGATCGAGCTTGGAGGAGAAGTGGTCGTAGACCACCGGCGGCGTCACTTCGGAGCGGCGGGAGATCTCTTCGATCGAAGCGCCCCGGTAACCGCGCTCGGCGAAGAGCTCGGTCGCCGCCGCCTCGATCATCTCCCGGCGCTCCTCGGCAGCGAGGCGCTTGCGGGGCCCGGTGTCAGTTGACAAACCTAGTGGTCCTTAGGTAGTTTCCTCTACGACCTAACCACTACTAGGTTAACCGCATGATCGTCTCCGTCGACATCGCCGAAGTCGGGCCTCGCCAGGGGTTGCGCATCCTGGCCAAACCCCCGCGCGTCGATCGGATCGCGGGCCTGCGCTACGCGGAGACCGTCTTCACCGCGCCCCTCGGCACCAGCCGTCCCGAACCCAGCTTCGGCACGGTCGCGCTGATCGCCGCCTGGGACGACGACGCGGCCCTGGATCGCTTCGCCTCCCACCCCCTCGCCCAGGAGCTGGCGGGCGGGTGGCAGGCACGGATGGAGCCGCTGCGGGTCTTCGGAAGCTGGCCCGGCCTCTCGGGGCTGCCCGAGCGGCCGCTGCCGGTGGACGACGAGGAGCCGGTCGCCGTCATCACCCTGGGCCGGCTCAAGCCCTCGCGGCTCCGGCCCTTCCTGCGCACGTCCGCCCCGGCCGAAAGGGACGTGCTCACCCAGCCCGGCCTGCTGGCCTCGACCGGCTTCGCGCGGCTGCCCAACCTCGTCTCCACCTTCTCCCTCTGGCGCACCGCCGCGGGGATGCGGGACTACGCCAACCGCCGAGGCGGGTCCCACAGAGCCGCCGTCGCCAAAGACCGCGAACGGCCCTTTCACCGCCACTCCGCCTTCATCCGCTTCCGCCCGTACGCGACGCGAGGGCAGTGCGGTCGGTTTCAGCGTCTGCAGCCGCCTCCTCCTCTGCCTGTTTGATCAGGCCGCGCCAGTCGGTGGTCCGGAAGACGAGCACGATCGCGAGGAAGCCGAGCACCACCGACCAGGCCGCCATCGCGATCTGGGTCCCGACCGAGTAGGAGAGGACGGCGGCCCGCGAGGGGCCGCTGAGGGTGGCCACCAGCAACGCCTGCTGGGCCCCGGCTCCGCCCGGGGTGAAGGGGACGACGTTGGCGATCGCCTGCACGCTCATCACCAGCATCACGTTGCCGACCGAGCCGCCGATCCCGAAGGCCTCGAGGAAGAACCAGAAGGCGGCGAAGCGGAAGAGCCAGCCGACCCCCTGCCAGGCGAAGACCTCGCGCAGGTAGCGCCGCGGCTCGGTGAGGATGACGAGGCCCTGGCGCACCCGCGCCCAGAAGCGGCGCACCCGGTGGGCCAGCATGTAGATCGCGATCGCCCCGCCGATCAGCAGCGCCCCGACGACGGCGGCGAAGACCTCGGGGTTTTCGGCCCAGAAGGAGATCTCGAAGGCGGGCAGCTTGGGGATCTGCGGCAGCGGCGGCAGCAGCCCCTGGGTGATCGCGTAGAGCAGGACCAAGATCCCGACCGAGGTGTCGAACACCGTCTGCACCAGGAAGGAGGAGGTGACCGCCGGATACGAGGAGTCGGGAATCTGGCGTTTGACGAGGAAGACCTTGGTCACGTCGCCGGCGCGGGCGGGGACGATCGCGTTGATGCCCGCCCCGGCCAGGTAGGCGGCGGCCAGCGGCACGTAGGGGATCGGCTTGCCCGGGTAGGCCGCCCGCAGCACGTTGCGCCAGGCCCAGGCGCGCGCCAGCTGCATCCCCAGCAGGCAGAGCAGGGCGATCCCGAAGGCGGTCCACTCGATTTCCGAGAGGTGGCGGAAGAATTCCGCCGTGCGGTTGAAGAACGCCTCGAAGTTGCCTTGAAGATCGGCGAGGGGCATCGCAGCTAGACTAGCCACGCTCGTGCCGGATACCGACACGCACACGCTGCCCCCCACCGCCACCCCGGACCCCGCCGACCAGGCGATGTGCGAGCGTGCCCGCGAACGCTACGCGGGCGATCGCAAGAGCCGCTGGCGGCGCCGGCGCAAGCGCCACGCGCAGCTGCCGAACCTGATCATCATCGGCGGCCTCAAGTGCGGGACGACGAGCATCCACCACTACCTCGGCCTCCATCCGGAAATCCAGATGTCGAAGCCGAAGGAGCTCAACTTCTTCGTCGAGGAGCTGAACTGGGACCTCGGCCTCGACTGGTACGCGAGCCGCTTCGACGACCGCTTC
>JALYWY010000380.1 GCA_030852475.1 Actinomycetota bacterium
CTCCTGGTCCCAATCGGAGACGATCGCGTGGGTCCCGGAATCAAGCGCGGCGCCGGCGTGGGAGTCACGCGCAGCGGAAACCCGGCGCCCGGCCCCCTGCACCGCTTCCTCCAACCCGGCGCGCAACTCCAGCCGGCGGCCGTCGCGACCGAGCTCCCAGATGCAGGCGGTGTTGACCCCGTCGACCTTGCCGATCAGCTCGGCCGCCGCCTCCATCAACTCCTGCGGGGCGCTGTTCTGCAGCGCTCGCTCGCCGAGGCGGGCGACGACCGCCTGCTGGGAGAGTGCCCGGTGCAGCTCCTCCTCGGTCTCCTTGCGGGCGCTGACGTCGTAGAGGACCCCATGCCAAACGGGAACCCCGTCCTCGCCCGCTTCCAGCACCGCCTCGTCGTGCATCCAGACGGTTCTGCCGTCCCGGGTGTGCATGCGGTATTCGACCGGGGTGGTGTCGCGGTTGCCCAGGTGCTCGTCGGTCTCCACCGCCAACGCGCGCTGGCGATCCTCGGGGTGCAGGAGGCTTGACCAGAGGCCGGGATCACGGATGAACTCTTCCGGCCGGTAGCCGAGGATCTCCTCGACCTGAGGGCTGACATAGCGCCAGGCGCCCCGCTCCCCCAGCTCAGCGGTGTAGACGATGACCGGCAACTGCTCTACCAGTCGCTGGAAGTCGTGCCCGCCGGCGGCGAGCTGATCGACGAAGCGCTTGACCTCGTGCTTGGACCAGTTTCTGTCGGCGGGCTCGCGCATCCCCTCGCTTATCGGCGATACGCACCCAGCCTTGAGTAATGGGGCCTCAGGCAGCCAGGCGCATCGGCGGACCCTGGGAAACCAGCCGGTAAAGGCCGGCCAGGGTCAGCGCGCCGACCAGCCCGCGGTAAGGCTCGTACGGGGCGTAGAACTCTTCGACCTCGGGGATCGTCGCCCGCCGCCCGCCGCCGTTGAGGCGGCCGACCAGCTTGACGTAGCCGAGATCGCCGGCGGGAAGCGAGTCGAGTTCGTTGCGGCCGAAGAGGCCGAGGCACTGCACCGTCCAGGGGCCGATCTGAGGCAGCGCCAGGAGGCGGCGGTCGGCGGCCGGGTCGTCGATCCGGCAGCGTCCGGCGGCGACCTCGCGGGCGAGCCGGCGCAACGCCACCGCCCGTTTGCCCGCCAGGTCCATCTGCTCGATTTCGGCCGGGGCGCGCCCGGCGATCGCGGTTGGTCCCGGAACGTCGCGGAAGGCATTTCGCCCCTCCCCCAGGCGCGTCCCCCAGCGGCCGGCGATGCGGCGCTCGATCCGCGCCGCCCGGTCGGCCTCGATCAGCTGGCCGACCACGGCCGCGGCCAGAGCCTCCCAGGGCCATGGCCGGCCCTGCGGGCGGAAGCCCGGCCGGCGGCGGATCAGGGGACCAACCAGCGGGTCGCGCCGGAACCGCCGGTAGAAGTCGGAGAGATCGACGTCGACCCAGAGCGCGCAGCGCATCCGCGCGATCGCCTCTTCGAGCTGCTCCCGCCCTGCCGGGCCAGGGCACGGCGGCATCGCGATCGACGGCCGCGAGATCCGCGCCGGGTCGATCGCCTCGGCGTGAAAGCGGACCCGATCCCGCGCCGACTGCCAGGCGCGGACGAGCACGGGGCTGCCGCCGACGTGGAGGAGCCGGCTGGCAACCCCGCCGCGCACGCGTAGGGTGCGATCGGCGCTGCCACGCGGCATCCGGTACGGCGAAGGCGGCCGTACCTCGGCTTCAGCGACCGAGCAGGTGAACATCGACCAGGAACGAACGACTGGCGACGACGTTCTGGCGCTCGCGACGCCGGCCGGGAAACCGAGGGCCCCGGGCTTTCGAGGCGGCGCTGCCGACGGCCCTCACCACGGCGACGGTGGCGGCGCCGGCGATGACGCCCCCTGCGGCGGCGAGCGCGGCAGTGCGCACCTCCGGCCGCAGCACGGGCAGTGCCGAGGAGGATTCCTCGTAGCTCGCGGGGAGAGGACGAACCGGGCCCGTGACCTCGCTCGGCCCGGCGTCTTCTTCGGCGATGACCTCGCCGTCTACTTGCAGCTCATCCACCCCGGCGACTCTAGCGCGGCGCGGGGTCGGCCCCATTGAGGGATCGCTCGTAAAGACGGTACTTCTTGACGATCTTGCCGCCCATTCCTTCCATCGCCCGGTTCATCGGCTTGTTCGTCTCCAGGATCCAGCCCATCTCGCCCCAGTGGATCTTGTCCGGCTGCGCCGCCAGCTTGATGTGCTCGAGATAGAGCCCGGCGGCGACGCCGGTGTGGCGGTAGTCGTGCTTGACGCCGAGCGCGAACACGCGCAGGCGGTCGATCTGGCGGCGGCCGAGCAGGAACTTGGCCCAGCCGAACGGCAGCAGCCGCCCGTTCAGCTTCGCCATCACCTGGTTGATGTCGGGAAGCGTCAGGGCGGCGCCGACGACCTCGCCGTCCTTTTCGGCGATGAAGGTCCACTCCTCGTCGAGCACCTGCTTCAGGTTCTTCGCCTGGAACTCGCACTCGGCGTCGGTGATCGGGACGAAGCCCCAGTTATCCCCCCAGGCCTCGTTGTAGACGTCCATGAAGCGGCGCACCTCGGCGGCCATTTCGCGCCGGCGCATGTTGCGGATCGTGATCCCTTCGTCGTGCAGCGCTTTCTCCGCCGCCTCGTGGATCGAGGGGTCGAATTTCTCCCCCTCTTTCAGCTCGCCCATCCGCAGCTCCCACATCAGCACGTCCATCGTCTTGGCGAAGCCCTCGGCCTCGATCAGCCGCTGGTAGTAGGGCGGATGCCAGGGCTCGAGGATCATCGGCTGCCGCTCGAAGCCCTCGATCAGGATCCCGATCTCGTCGTTGGTGGTGAAGTCCATCGGTCCGAGGATCCGCTCGCGTCCCTTGCCGGCCGCCCACCCGGTCGCGGCGTCGAACAGCGCCCGCACCACCTCCGGGTCCTCCGCCGCCTCGAAGAACCCGAACATCGCGTCGTTGCCGCCCTGGTAGGAGTCCCAACGGCTGTCGACGTGAGCGGTGATGCGGCCAACCGGCTCGCCGTCGCGCTCGGCGAGGAAGTACTCCGCCTCCCCGTGCTCGAACCAGGGGTTCTTCTTGCGATTGAGGAACTGCATCCGCTCGAAGACCAGCGGCGGCACCCATTGCTCGCTGTCGCGGTGCAGGTGGAAGGGAACCTTGACGAACCGCTTCAGCTCGCGCCGGGTCCGCACCGGCCGGATCGTCAGGCTTCCCATCGGGCCGCAACCTACACTCTCAGGGGATGAGCGAGACCGCGAAGGCTCCGGTCGACGTCTTCGAGAAGGCGCGCAGCCACGATCGCCTCGAGCAACTCGAAGCCGCCAAGGAGCACGACCTCCTCCCCTACTTCCGCCTCCTGACGTCTCAGGCCGGCCCCGTCGTCGAGATGGAGGGCCGGGAGACGATCATGCTCGGCTCCAACAACTACCTCGGCCTGACCGGCGACGAGCGGGTAAAGGGCGCGGCGCGCGAGGCGTTGGAGACCTACGGGACGGGCGTCACCGGCTCCCGCCTGCTGAACGGGACGACGCCGCTGCACCTCGACCTCGAGCGCGAGCTGGCCGAGTGGATGCGGACCGAGGACGCGATCGTCTACACGACCGGCTACCAGTCGAACGTCGGCTGCATCGGCACGATCCTCGGCCCCGGAGACACCGTCGTCTGCGACTCCGGCAACCACGCCTCGATCCTCGACGGCTGCCGCCTCTCCGGCGCCAAGCTGCGGCCTTTCCGCCACAACCGCATGGACAAGCTGGAGAAGATGCTGCAGCGGGCGGCCGAAGACGGCGGCGGCGTCCTCGTCATCGTCGACGGCGTCTTCTCGATGGAGGGGGACGTCTGCGACCTGCCCCGCATAGTGGAGCTCTGCCGGGGCTACGGGGCGCGCCTGATGGTCGACGAGGCCCACGGGGCCGGGGTCCTCGGCGCTCGCGGCGCCGGCG
>JALYWY010000381.1 GCA_030852475.1 Actinomycetota bacterium
ACGTCACCCCGCTGACCCTGGGGATCGAGACCAAAGGCGGCGTGATGACGCGGCTGATCGAGCGCAACACGACGATCCCGACGAAGAAGTCGGAGGTCTTCTCGACCGCCGAGGACAACCAGCCGTCGGTGGAGATCCACGTGCTCCAGGGCGAGCGCGAGATGGCCAGCGGCAACAAGAGCCTGGGCAAATTCCAGCTCACCGGGATCCCGCCGGCGCCGCGCGGCATCCCCCAGATCGAGGTCACCTTCGACATCGACGCCAACGGGATCATCAACGTCACCGCCCAGGACAAAGGCACCGGCAAAGAGCAGAAGATCGAGATCAAATCCGGCTCCGGCCTCTCCGACGAGGAAATCCAGAGCATGGTCTCCGATGCCGAGACCCACGCCGAGGAGGACCGCAAGCAGCGCGAGCTGGCGGAGGCGAGAAACCTCGCCGAGAACGCGGCCTACCAGGCGGAGAAAGCGATCGAGGAGGCCGGCGACAAAGTCGACGACGCCGTCAAGGAGGACGTGCGCTCCGCGGTCAAGGAGGTGCGCGAGTCGCTCGAGTCCGGCTCCAAAGAGGAGCTCGACTCCAAGGTCGAGCGGCTGAACACGGCGATGACCAAAGCGTCGGAGCAGATCTACGCCGCGGCTTCGGCTGAGCAGGCTGCCGGCGGCACCTCCGAGAACGGCGCCACCTCCGACGAGGAGGAGGTCGTTGACGCCGAGGTGGTTGACGAGGACGGCAAATGAGCGACGTCCCGGAGCAGACCGAGGCCGTTCAGCAGGACGGGGGGCAAGAGGTCGAACAGGACCTCGATGCCCTCCTGACCGATGCTCAGAAGGAGCGGGACGAGTACCTCGAACTGGCGCAGAGGACGAAGGCCGACTTCGAGAATTTCCGCAAGCGCGTAGCGGGCGACATCCAGGCTGCGCAGGCTCGGGGGAAGATCGAAGTGGCTCGGGAAGTGGTCGATGCGGTCGACAATCTCGAGCGTGCGCTGGAGACGAGCGGCAGCGGCGATGGTCTCGCCGCCGGCGTGGAGATGGTGCTCAAAGGGCTGCGGGAGACGCTGCAGCGGAACGGGATCGAGGCTGTCGACCCCAAGGGGGAGAAGTTCGATCCCAACCAGCACGAGGCGCTCTCGACGATGCCGGTCGAGGGGACCGAGAGCGGGACGGTGGTCGAGGTGGTGCAGAAGGGCTACCGGCTCGACGACCAGTTGATCCGGCCGGCCCGGGTGGTCGTGAGCGGCTAGGAGGACCGTGGCTGACGAGCTCTACAAGACGCTCGGCGTCTCGAAGAAGGCGACCGACGAGGAGATCAAGAAGGCGTACCGGAAGCTGGCCCGGAAATATCACCCTGACCGCAACCCGGGCGACAAGGAGGCCGAGGAAAAGTTCAAGGAGGTCTCCGCCGCCCACGACGTCCTCTCCGATCCCGAGAAGCGCAAGGAGTACGACGCGGGCGGGATGTTCGGCGGCTTCGGCGGAGGCGGTCAAGGCCCGTTCGGAGGCGGCGGCGGCCAGGCCGGCGGCTTCGGCAGCTTCGACTTCGGCGACATCTTCGGCTCGGTCTTCAACCGCGGCGGCGGCCGCGCCCAGCCGCAGCAGGTGCGCGGCCGCGACCTCGAAACCGAGGTGCAGCTGAGCTTCGACCAGGCGATCAACGGCGCCCAGGTCAGCGTCACCGTGCCCAAGGCGGCTCGCTGTTCCACTTGCCACGGCGGCGGCGCCAAACCCGGCACCTCCCCCACCACCTGCCCGCGCTGCGAAGGCCGCGGGGTCGAGTCGCAGGGGCAGGGCCTGTTCTCGATCAGCCAGCCCTGCCCGCAGTGCGGCGGCGCGGGCCAGATCATCGAGGACCCCTGCCCCACCTGCGGCGGCTCCGGCCTCACCCAGCAGAACAAGCGCTACAAAGTCAACGTCCCGGCCGGGGTCAAGGACGGCAGCCGGATCCGGCTCGCCGGCAAAGGCGAGGACGGTCCGCGCGGCGGTCCTCCCGGCGATCTCTACGTGACGACGCGGGTGGCTTCCTCCCCCGTCTTCAAACGCCTTGACGACGGCAACCTCGAGGTTGCGGTGCCGATCTCGATCCCCGAGGCGCTGCGCGGCGGCACGATCGAGGTGCCGACCCTGGATGGCACGAAGAAGATCAAGGTCGCACCCGGGACCAGGCACGGCACGCTCCAGCGACTGCGCGGCGAGGGGCCGCCGAAGAAGGGCGGCGGCCGCGGCGACATCCGCTACCGGCTCGAGATCGCCGTGCCGAAGGACCTCAGCGAGGAGCAGCTGAAGGCGGTCGACGAGCTGGCCGCATCCCTCAACGGCGGCGACCCGCGGGCGGAGCTGCTGCGAAAGGCGGGACGCTGATGGCCACCTACCGGCGTCGCGTGAAGGCGAGCTTCGACGAAGAGCAGGGCGTGTTCATGATCTCGGTCGCCGCCGAACTGGCCGAGATGCACCCGCAGACGCTGCGGACCTACGAGCAGCGGGGGCTGATCGCGCCGAAGCGCTCGCCGAAGAACACCCGCCTCTACTCGCAGCGCGACGTCGAGCGACTGCGGCGGATCCAGCAGATGACCGCCGAAGGGCTGAACCTGGCGGCGGTGGAAACGGTGCTGTCGCTGGAAGCGCAGGTGCAGAAGCTGCGGGCCGAAAACGAGCGGCTGCGCAAGCGGCTGGAAGAACTGGAGACGAAGAAGAACGGAGAGGGCAGCTGATGCAGGCGGATCGATTCACGGTCAAATCGCAGGAAGCGGTGGCGGCGGCGCAGGAGCTGGCGCGCACCCGGCGCAACCCGGAGATCGCCACCCCTCACCTGCTGCTGGCGCTGCTCGACCAGGCCGAATCGATGGCGATCCCGGTCCTGCAGAAGGTCGGCGCCGATCCGGCGACGGTGCGGGCGGGGGCGAACGAGGCGATCGCCTCGCTGCCGACGCTGGGCGACGGCGACGAACCGCGGATGTCCTCGAACCTGGCGCGGGTCGTGCGCGGCGCCGAGCAGGAGATGGCGAAGCTCGGCGACAGCTACATCACCGTCGGCCACCTGCTGCTGGCGCTGACCGAGGAAGGCTCCGGCGTCTCCGACCTGCTGCCCGGCAAGGACGAGCTCGAGCGAGCGGTCAAGGCCGTGCAGGGCCCGGCGAAAGTGACCTCTCCCAACGCCGAGGACAACGCCCAGGCGCTGGAGAAATTCGGCCGCGACCTGACCGCCGAGGCGGAGAGCGGCAAGCTCGATCCGGTGATCGGGCGCGACGAGGAGATCCGCCGCGTGATCCAGGTCCTCTCCCGCCGGACCAAGAACAACCCGGTGCTGATCGGCGACCCGGGCGTCGGCAAGACCGCGATCGTCGAGGGGCTGGCGCAGCGGATCGTCAAGGGCGACGTGCCCGAGAGCCTGCGCGACCGCCGCGTGATCGCGCTCGACATCGGCTCGCTACTGGCCGGCTCCAAATACCGGGGCGAGTTCGAGGAGCGGCTGAAAGCGGTGCTGAACGAGGTGCAGCAAGCCGAGGGTCAGATCGTCCTCTTCCTCGACGAGCTCCACACGATCGTCGGCGCCGGCG
>JALYWY010000395.1 GCA_030852475.1 Actinomycetota bacterium
GTACTTCAGCTCCTTGTGAGCCATTTGTGTTCAGTCCTCCTTGTTCTTAAGTCCGTATGGGGCTAGCCGACCTTGGCCAGGACGTCCGACTCGCGCAGCACCAGCAGTTCGTCGCCCTCGACGGTCACCTCGGTGCCGCCGTATTTGGAGTAGAGGACCTCGTCCCCCTCCGCGACGTCGAGCGGGATCCGCTTCTCGCCGTCCTCGTCCCATTTGCCGTCGCCGACGGCCACGACCTGGCCCTTCTGCGGCTTCTCTTTGGCCGTGTCGGGAAGGACGATGCCGCTGGCAGTCGTCTCCTCCTCCTCAATCGGCTTGACGATCAGCCGGTCCCCGAGGGGCTTCAGCTTCATCCGTGAACCTCCGTTATCGGTGTGGTGGTGAAAGTTGAGAAAACGTCGCTCTAGAGCCAAATCGCGGTTCTTGCGACGCTTGGCACTCTCCGGGTGAGAGTGCCAACTACGGAAAAGATAGCGAAGCTTCAGTCCATCGCCAAGAGGCGGCAGCCAAGCAGTTGCGCGATCCCTTCGCCGCCGCGGCGCATCACCCAGTCGTGGTTCCACTCGAAGGCGGGCCGCAGCAGCGGCGCCAGCAGGTTCATCCAGGCCTTCGTCGTCCGCACGTTCCACTCGTAGAGGACCGCCGTCACCCCCTCCTGCTCGTAGAGGCGCCAGCGCCCCACTCCCTCCAGCTCGCCCCGCGCCCGGCCCTCCATCAGGGTCGGGTACTCGATCCGGGTCGTCGTCACCTCGAAGCGCACCCGGTAGGGCAGCAGGCTCCTCCAGACCATCCCTGAGACCGCACCGAGGCCGCTCGGATCGCCTTTGCGCAGCTCGGTGGCCTCCTCGACGCCCCGCCACCACTCCGGCCAGCGAGCCTGGTCGTGAATCGCCTCCCAGACCGGCCCCCGCGGAGAGTCGAGCAACCAGGTCGTGAGGAAGGCGTATTCAGCCATCTAGACCATCAGTTGTGGTGCGGCGTCTCTCCATTGCCGAGGTGCGCTCGCGGCGGCTCGACGATCTGCGAGAAGCGGATCACCGTAACCAGGTCGTCGTCGGAGACCGGGCGGCTGTAGATCTGCTCGAGGAAGCGCTTCGTCTCCTCGAGGCGGCGGAACTCGGGGTTGTCGTGCTCGATGTCGCGCCGGCTGAGCTCGGCCAGGGGCTTCACCTCGACGTCGTCGATCACCGCGGTGAAGATCTTCTCCCGCGGGCTGTGTCTGAAACCGACCGTGATCCAGACGACCTGGCCGCGCTCGTACTTGTTGCTCTTGTCCCCGAGCCGGATCGTCGCGCTCTTGCGGCCGCGCTTCAGCTGGTCGATGAAGACCGCCGAATAGAAGTTCAAGACATAGATGCCGCCCTTCATTTGCGCTGCGAGCGTATAGGAGAGCGAGATCTATGCGGGAATTGGACACTTGTTCTAAGGGACTGGACGAGTTTTTGGTGATTTTCGCCCGCACTCCAGGTTCTGGATCTCGGAACCGATGTGCTCAGGGATGCCGACCTCACTCAAAGCCTTCCGCCTCCCCGTCCTCGCCCTTTTCACCACCCTCGCGCTCCTGGCCTTCGCCGCCCAGGCGCAGGCGATGAGGTGCGACGGCAAGAAGGTGACGATCAAGGGCACCGCCGGCAACGACCGCATCGTCGGCAAGAAGGCCAGCGACGTGATCTACGGCGGCGGTGGCAACGACGTCATCACCGGCGGCCCCAACGGCAACGACACGATCTGCGGCGGCCCCGGCAACGACAAGATCGACGGCGGTCGCGGCTTCGACTCGCTCCACGGCGACGGCGGCAACGACCACCTCGAGGGCGATACCGGCTCCGACAGCCTCAACGGCGGCGAGGGCGACGACGAGCTCACCGGCTTCAAAGGCGCCGACGGCCTCAACGGCGGTGGCGGCGACGACGTCCTGATCGGCTACAAGGGCCCGGACAAGTTCAGCGGCGGCGGCGGCAACGACTACGTCGACGGCCAGCAGGGCAGCGACAAGATCGACGGCGACGGCGGCGACGACAAGCTCCTCGGCGACAAGGGCAACGACCACATCGGCGGCGGCGAGGGTGACGACCACATCGAAGGCGGCCCCGGCGACGAGCCCGATCTGAACGGCGGCCCGGGCGCCGACGAGGTCTTCGGCGGCGCCGGCATCGACCATGCCGACGGCGGTCCGGGCGACGGCGACATCGTCCGCGGCGACGCCGGCACCGACACCCTCGGCGGCGGCGACGGCATCAACGACATCGTCTCCTACGCCAGCGCCACCCGCGCCGGAGTCCAGGTCAACCTCGCCGCCAACAAGGCCAAAGGCGACGGCCACGACGACCTCGGCGGCTTCGAGGACGTGGTCGGCTCACCGCAGGACGACACGATCGTCGGCGACGGCGGCTCCAACCGGATCGACGGCGGCGTCGGCAACGACGACCTGCAGAGCGGCGGCGGTGGCGACCACGCCTTCGGCGGCCCCGGCACCGACTCCTGCGACGGCTTCGCGGCCGAGACCTCCTGCGGCTCGGAACCCGCCCCGCCGCCCAACTTCGCCTACGGGATCCTCAACCAGGGCCTCGACGGCTCCAGCCTGATCGTCCAGGGCAGCCCCAACGACGACGACATCCGCATCTCCCGCGCCCCCAGCGCCTGGGTGATCTCCTCGGCGGTGCCGATCTTCCCCGGCGACGGCTGCCAGCCGCAGTCCTCCAACGCCAGCGCGACCGTCTGCCCTGACGCCGGCGGGGCGCCGCTGATCGTCGTCACCGGCGGCAACGGCAACGACACCGTCGTCGTCGACCCCAGCGTCCCCGGCGGCGCCAAAGTCCGGATCAACGGCAACGCCGGCAACGACAACCTCGTCGGCGGCAACGGCGAGGACGTGCTGGAAGCGGGCGAGAACTACAACAGTCCCGACAACGGCAACGACCGGCTCGAGGGCAACGGCGGCAGCGACGTCCTCTACGCCGACCCGGGTGGCGACACCCTGCTCGGCGGCAACGGCAACGACCTGCTGGTCAACTCCGTCCCGACCTGCCAGGGCCACACCTACGACGGCGGCGCCGGCGAGGACACGGTCTCCTACGCCCGCTCGAAGGACAACCTGCGGGTCTCCCTCGGCGGCAGCGGCGGGCCTCCCGGTTGCGGCAACGACGACAAGGTCCTCGCCGTCAACGAGAGCCTCGAGGGATCGGACGGCAACGACGTCCTGATCGGCGACAACGACTCGAACAGCTTCATGGGCCACATCGGCAACGACACGATGGTCGGCAAGGGCGGCAACGACTTCTTCGAAGCGCTCGACGGCCAGCGCGACAGGATCGAGTGCGGCGGAGGCGGCGACGACGTCGTCAAGGACGGCAGCGACGTACTTTCAGGCTGCTAGCCATTTAGCTAGCTGCCGCTGAACCCCTCCTCGCCGATCAGCGGCACGAAACGACAGGGGCCGATCACGGCGCTCTCGAAGCTCTCTCCGTCGCGGCGCAGCACGGTCAGCATGTCGGCCTCTTCGGAGGCGATCGGGATTACCAGGCGGCCACCCTCGGCGAGCTGGTCGAGCAGGGTGGGCGGGGCTGCCGGCGCCGTGGCGTGGACGGCGATCGCGTCGAAGGGGGCGCGCTCGGGCACACCGAGGCTGCCATCGCCGACCACCAGCTCGACGTTGGCGACGCCCAGCGAGCGAAGCGCCGCCGCGGCCTCGCGCATGAGCGCCTCATGGCGCTCGACGCTGACCACGTGGCCGGCGAGCCGCGAGAGCACGGCCGCCGAGTAGCCGGACCCGGTGCCGATCTCCAGCACCAGCTCCGAGCCGTCCAGCCGCAGGGCCTGGCAGATCGCGGCGACGATCCAGGGCTGGGAGATCGTCTGCTTCTCGCCGATCGGCAGGGCGGAGTCGGCATAGGCCCGGTGGCGCAGCGCCGGCGGCAGGAACGCCTCCCGCGGCACCTCCCCCATCGCCGCCAGCACCCGCTCGTCCCCGATCCCCCGCCCCCGCAGCTGGCGCTCGACCATCCGCAGCCGCACCTTGGCGAAGTCGGTCACGGGTGCAGCGGGTCCTGGGCAAAGCCCGGCGCGAACTTCCAGCCCCCTTTTGGGAACCGCCGGACCAGGTAGTCGCGGTGCCGGTCCCAGTCCTGCGGGGAGAGCGGCGCCGGCCCGAACGACTCGACCCCTTCGCGCTTCGAGAAGCCCCAGCTGAAGCCGAGGATGGCGCGCACTTCGCGCCGGAATTCGAGCACCTCTCCCCCCAGCCCGCAGAGGAAGGTGTGGGCGAGGAAGTCCCAGTCACCCTCGTCGGAATGGGGCGCGTCGAAGAAGGTCGGCGCCCAGCCGTAGAAGGAGAGGGGCGGATAGACGGAGTCGAGCGGCTGGAAGTGGTCGATGAAGAACCCGTCTTTGTCGTGGTGCAGGCTCGAATCAACCAGCTGCACCCAGCCGAGGACGTCTTTGTAGCCGAGCGCCGCATGCTCGACCGTCGCGTGGCAGTAGGGGAATCCGCGGGCGATCTCGCTGCAGCCGAACTCCTCCGGGTGGTCGATGGTGCCGATCTCGACCCTCACCGCGCCCTCCACCTGGCCCCAGCGGTAGGGCATCTGGATTCTCCTGGGCGACTCCAGTGACGCGGTCAAGACTGCCCGCGCTCAGTAGATGTAGTTGCGGAGCTTCGCCGGCTCCAGCACGGTGACGCGGCCGCGGCCGGAGCGGACGACGCCGGCCCGCTCGAGCTCGGCAAGGAAGCGACTGACCGACTCGCGCGAGGTGCCGGCGAGCTGGGCGAGGTCGGTCTGGTTCATCTGGATCGTCACCTCTTCTTCGGCGTCCCCCTCCGCGTCCTGGGACTCGCGGCTGAGCTGGGCGAGGATGCCGGCGACGCGACTGGGGACGGTCTGGAAGGACTGCCGGGAGAGACGGACGTTGGCGGCGCGCAGGCGGCGCACGAGGCCGGCGACGAGCTTGAGCGAGATCTCGGGATGACGTGCGAGCAGGGCGCGCACGTCGTTGGCTGGCAGCGCCAGCAGCTCGCCCTCGCTCAGCGCCTCGGCGCTGGCCGAGCGTTTGTCGCCGTCGAGCATCGCCAGCTCGCCGAAGATCTCGCCGGGCCCGAGGGTGGCGAGGGTGATCGCGCGGCCGTCGGAGTGTTCGCGGGTGACGCGGAAGCTGCCCTCCTTGACGATGTAGCAGGCGTCGGAATCGTCGCCCTCGTGGAAGACGCGGGTCCCGGCGGGGAAGCTGCGCGGAACGGCGACGTGGGAGAAGCGCTCCAGCTCCCCTTCCTCGAGGTCGGCGAATAGCGGCACGCTCTTCAGCAGCTCGACCGCGCTCTGATCTGCCTCGGGCACTACACCGATTATGGCAATGGTTCGGCTGCCTGGCCAAAACGCCGGTTGGTCGGAGGCGCTTTTCAGGCCGAAGCGGTGAGTTTGCGCGGGCCACGGCTGAAGCCGGCCTCGACCAGCGTTTCCTCGTGGCCGGAGCCGATCACCGGCTCCCCGTCGAGTTTCTCGATCGCCAGTTTCGGCAGCTGACCGGCGCCGACGGCGTCGGCGAGGGCGCGCATCGCCTCCTCCAGCTCCTGGTCCTGGAGGGTCTTGAGGCGCAGCAGGCCGCGGCCGCCGCGCTCGACGAAGACCAGCGGTTCGCCGTCGCGGAGGAGCAGGTGCGCCCCCGGGGTGCGGCCGGGGCGGCGGCCGCCCTCGAGCTTCGGCCAGGGCAGCGAGGCCCCGTAGGGGTTGGCGGGGTCGGTGGCGGCGAGGACGAGGTAGGAGCCGTCGGCTTCGGGCAGCGAGCGCAGCCGCTCGACCGCGCCGGGGAGGGCGAACTGGGCGCCGCCGAGGCCCTCGACGAAGTAGCCGCGGCGGGCGGTGCCGAGCAGCTCGAGGTTGCCGAGCTCGCCGTAGAGGGTCGAGAAGCCGCCGGGGATCCCCTCGGCGAGGACGGTCTCGCGGGTGACGATCCCGTAGCGCTCGAGCATCAGCTCGGCCTGGGCGCGGAGCTTGGCGCCTGGGCCGGGGGCGTTGGCGAACAGCGGCGCGGTCAGGGACCAGCGCCCCTGGACGGCGGCGCCGGTGGTCGAGCGGCGGCGGGCGAAGCGGCGGCCGGGGCGTTCCGACTGCGGCACCGCGCGCAGGCGCGGAGCCCGCAGCGGTGCGAAGGCGTCGTTGGTGACCTCGCCGGCCCAGGTCAGGTCCCAGAGCGCGTTGTGGATCTCCTCGGGCGGGTGCTCGAGGTCGACGACGAGGTCGAGCCAGAAGGAGGGGCCGTTGGCAAGCCGCTCGCGGATCGCCTCGTGGACCTCGCCCGTGGGGGCTTCGAGCTTCGCGTTGGCGGCGGGCGGGCCGGCGAGGCGGACGTCCTCGCGGAAGTAGAGGGCGACGCGGCCGTCGTTGCGGCCGAGGGCGCCGGCGCCGACCCAGACCATCTCGCCGCTGGTGCAGAGCTCGTCGAGCCAGTTCGGCGAGTAGGCGCCGAGGCGGCGCGGCAGCACGTCCCCCTCCCAGACTTTCGGCGTCAGCGCCACGCCCTGCAGCGGCACCAGCGCCTCGCGCAGGCGGTCGATCCCGGCGCCGGTGCGGCGGAAGGCGTCGACGTTCTGCCAGCTCGGCAAAAACCGGGCGAGCTCGCGGGTGTCGGCCGCCTCGACCTCTTTGCGCAGGCGGGCGAGGCTGGCGCGGCGGACGCGGCGCAGCACTTCGGCGTCGCACCACTCGCGCTCGGTGCCCCCGGGCAGGAGCTCGCCGCGGACCATCGCCCCTTCGGACTCGAGCTCGCGCAGGGCCGGCGAGGGGTCGATGCCGTAGCGCGCGGCGACCTGGGCGGTCGGGAAGGGACCGTGGGTGCGGGCGTAGCGGCGGACCAGGGTGCGCATCGCGTCGGGGTGCTCCTCGAGGAAGGTCTCCGGCAGGCCGGGCGGCTCCGGCACCCCGAGCGCGTCGCGGTAGAGGCCGGCGTCCTCGGCGGCGATGTAGCGCTCTTCGCCGGCGACGCGGACTTTGGCGACCCGGCGCTCGGCGACGAGTTTTTCCAGCATCGATTTGGCCGAGTAGCCCTCGGCGACCCGGGCCTCGCACTCCTCGGCGGTGAGGTCGCCGAGGTTGCGCAGCAGCTGCTGGAGGGCGTCGCGGTCGCCGGCGCGGCCGGCCTCGGTGAGGTGCTGCAGCTGTTCCTCGACTTCTTCCAGCGCCTCGGGGTCGATCA
>JALYWY010000404.1 GCA_030852475.1 Actinomycetota bacterium
CCCGTCTCGATCATCTCCCGCAGCCAGATCCGCTGCTGGTGGGAGGAGAGGTGCTCGACCTGGTAGCCGATCGTGCCGCAGTAGGCGGTGCGCATCCGGGGCAGCGCTTCCAGCAGGTTTTCGCCGGGGACGCCGATGCGGAGGATCGAGGCGGGGATCCGCTCCATCAGCTCCGGCGTGAGGTTGACGTTCTCCGGCTCCAGCGCCGGGTCGCCCTTCGGCTCCGAGCCGAGCGGGTCGAGCTGGGCGGCGAGGTGGCCGTGGGTGCGGTAGGCCTTCAGCAGCGAGGTCGCGGCCTGCACCGCCTGCAGCAGCTCTTCGTCGATCTGGTCGGGGGCGCTGCTCGGTTCGGCGCTGGGGGCGCCGGCCGAGAGCGGCGGCGCCGAGGCCGAGGCGGGGTGGGCGGTGCTGACGAGGGAGGCCTCGAAGCCGAGATCGGCGGCGACCGACTCGTAGAAACCGTCCTCGCCCTGCAGCAGTTCCTCGATCCGGCGCAGGAAGGCGCCCGACTCGGCGCCCTGGATCACGCGGTGGTCGTAGGTCGAGGTCAGCGTCATCACTTTTGAGACGCCGAGCTGCTTCAGCCGTTCCAGCGAGGCGTGCTTCCACTCCGGCGGGTAGGCGATCGAGCCGGTGGCGATGATCGCGCTCTGACCGCTCAGCAGGCGCGGCACCGAGGCCATCGTCCCGATCCCGCCGGGGTTGGTGAGGCTGATGTTGGTGCCCTGGAAGTCGTCGGCGGAGAGCTTGTTCTCGCGGGTCTTCGCGATCAGCTCTTCGTAGCGGGAGTGGAAGCCGGTGAAGTCGAGCCCGTCGGCGCCCTTGATCGCCGGGACCATGAGGCTGTGGGAGCCGTCCTTTTTCTCGACGTCGACGGCGATCCCGAGGTTGACCGGGCTGCCGTCGATCGCGAACGGCTTGCCGTCTTCTTCGGCAAAGACCCGGACCATCACCGGGAACTCTTTCGTCGCCTCGACGATCGCCCAGGCGACGAGGTGGGTGAAGGAGACCTTCAGCCCGCGCTCTTTCAGCACCGAGTTGATCGCCTTCCGTTTCGCGTCCAGCGTGTCGACCGCGATCGTCCGGAACGAGGTGGCCGTAGGCACCGCCCGGCTTTCGTCCATCGCATTGGCCAGCATCGCCGCCGCCCCCCGCAGCTGCTTGGCCTCGCCGGCCCGGGTGGCGGCTCCGTTGCCACCCCCGTCAGCAGCGGCAATCACATCCTCTTTAGTGACCTTCGACCCAGGCCCCGACCCACTGACCGAAGCAAGATCGACCCCAGTGGCTTCAGCTACGCGACGGGCAACCGGCGTCGCACGGACATCGGCGGCTCCGTTGCCTGAACCCCCGTTGGCGCTGCCCGCGTCAGCCTCAGCGGCATCTCCCGCGGGTGGCGTGGTAGGGGGGACCCCCTGCTGCTCTGCAGCTGGGGGTGGGTCCCCTGCCGCGACAGGACCCGCGGGCCGATCCCCTTGTCCTGCCCCCTCACCAGCTTCCATCTCGGCGAGAGGCGCCCCGACAGGAACCTCGTCATCCACCTGCGCAATGAGTTTGGTGATCACCCCGTCCATCGGCGCCGGCACCTCGGCGTCGACCTTGTCCGTTGAGACCTCGACGACGGTGTCGCCCTCGCTGACCGTGTCCCCCTCGGCGACGTGCCACTCGAGCACGATGCCCTCGGTCACCGACTCGCCCATCTCGGGCATCGTGATCTGGACGGTGGCCGTCTCTGGCATCTCTGTGCTCAGTCTAGGGAAAGAGGTTTACCTGCACCGCTATCGAGATACCCTGGTACCTCAATGAGCTACTTCGTCACCGGCGCAACCGGATTCATCGGTCGGAACCTAGTCCAGAAACTGCTCCAGCGCGAGGGCACGATCTACGCCCTGGTGCGGGCGGGGTCTCGCGGCCGGCTGGAGGAGCTGCGCACCAGCTTCGGCGCCGACGGCGCTCGCATCGTCCCGATCACCGGCGACCTCTCCCAGCCTGGACTGGGTGTCTCCGAGGAGGACCTGCTGACGATGCGGGGGGAGATCGAGCACTTCTTCCACCTGGCGGCGATCTACGACCTCACCGCCGATGCGGAGATGCAGGAGATCGCCAACGTCGAGGGGACCCGCCACGCGATCGAGCTCGCGGGGGCGCTGGAGGCAGGCTGCTTCCACCAGGTCAGCTCGATCGCCGCCGCCGGCCTCTACCGCGGCACCTGGACCGAGGACATGTTCGAGGAGGCCGAACGGCTCGACAACAACCCCTACTTCCGCACCAAGCACGAGTCCGAGCGGCTGGTCCGCGACGAGTGCCCGCGCCCCTGGCGCGTGTACCGGCCGGGGATCGTCGTCGGCGATTCGCGCACGGGAGAGATCGACAAGATCGACGGCCCCTACTTCATGTTCAAGAGCTTGCAGCGGTTGCGGCGGGTGGCGCCCTCCTGGCTGCCGTTCCTGGGGATCGAAGGCGGCGAGATCAACATCGTCCCGGTCGACTACGTCGCCGCCGCGATCGACTACCTCGCCCACAAACCGCGGCTGAACGGGCGCGCCTTCCACCTCACCGACCCCAACCCGCACACCGCGGGCGAGGTGATGAACATCTTCGCCAAGGCCGCAGACGCACCGCAGATGGCGGTACGGCTGGACAGCGACGTCACCGAGCCGGCGACCGGAGCGGTGCGGACGGCGCTGAAGCTGCTGCCGCCGGCCAAGCGCGCCGCCAAGCTGGCGCTGGACCAGCTCGGGCTGCCGCCGGAGGTTCTCGGCTACATCGACTATCCGACCACCTTCGACTCCACCAAAACGCGGAAAGCGCTGAAAGGGTCGGGGATCGAGGTGCCGCCGCTGGAGTCCTACGCGGCGCGGGTCTGGGACTACTGGGAGCGCAACCTCGATCCGGACCTGTTCAAGGACCGCTCGCTCTCGGCGGCGGTGCGCGGCAAAGTCGTGCTGATCACCGGGGCGTCCTCGGGGATCGGCAAAGCGACCGCGGTCAAGGTCGCCGACGCCGGCGCCACCGTCCTGCTGGTCGCCCGCTCGCTCGACAAGCTGGAAGAGACCAAGGACGAGATCGTCGCCGGTGGCGGCACCGCCCACATCCACCAGTGCGACCTCTCCGACATGGAGGACATCGAGCGGATGGCCGAGGAGGTGCTGGCCTACCACGGCCACGTCGACATCCTCGTCAACAACGCCGGCCGCTCGATCCGGCGCTCGATCGCCCTCTCCTACGACCGCTTCCACGACTTCGAGCGGACGATCCAGCTCAACTACCTGGGCGCGGTGCGGCTGATCCTGGCGCTGCTGCCGGCGATGCGCGGGCGCAAGTTCGGCCACATCATCAACATCAGCTCGATCGGGACGCAGACGAACCCGCCGCGGTTCTCCGCCTACGTCGCCTCGAAGGCCGCGCTCGACGCGTTCAGCCGGGTGATCGCCTCCGAGGTGGTCGAAGACGACGTCCACC
>JALYWY010000408.1 GCA_030852475.1 Actinomycetota bacterium
GACTGTTCCTCAGGGCAGTCCCGCCAGGGGGAACGGCCGCGTCGGCATCCCTCCCTGGCTACCGACGCGCAGGTGCAGTGAGGGTCGCGCGGACCCCCCTGCCTCCCGCGGCCCCGCTGCGCCTACCCCTTTAGCTTGCGCAGCACGGTCTGGAGGATGCCGCCGTTGTCGAAGTAGGTGACCTCGTTCGGCGTGTCGAGCCTGACCGTCGCCTCGAACGTCTTCTCCTCGCCCTCGTCGGAGCGCGCGGTGACGGTCACCTGCTTCGCCCGGCCGTCTTCGAGGTCGCCGATGTCGAAGGTCTCCGATCCGGTGAGGCCGAGCGAAGCGGCGCTCTCCCCTTCGGCGAACTGCAGCGGCAGCACCCCCATCCCGATCAGGTTGGAGCGGTGGATGCGCTCGAAGCTCTCGGCGATCACGGCGCGCACCCCGAGCAGGTTGGTCCCCTTCGCGGCCCAGTCGCGGGAGGAGCCGGAGCCGTACTCCTTGCCGGCCAGCACCACCAGGGGGACGCCTTCGCCGGCGTATTTCATCGCCGCCTCGTAGATCGTCGTCTCCTCCCCGTCGGGGAAGTGGCGGGTGTAGCCGCCGGCTTTGTCGACCAGCTGGTTGCGGAGGCGGATGTTGGCGAAGGTGCCGCGGATCATCACCTCGTGGTTGCCGCGCCGGGCGCCGTAGGAGTTGAAGTCCTTGACCTCCACCCCCTGCTCCATAAGCCACCGGCCGGCGGGGCTGTCGCGTTTGATCGCCCCGGCCGGGGAGATGTGGTCGGTGGTGATCGAGTCACCCAGCAGCGCCAGCGCCCGCGCCCCGGTGATCGGCTCGACCCCCGGCGCCTCCGCCGGCATCTCCTCGAAGAAGGTGGGGCGGCGCACGTAGGTGGAGTCGGGCCAGGTGTAGCGATCGCCGGAGGGGACGTCGACCTCGTTCCAGTCCTCCTCGCCGGTGAAGACCTCGGCGTAGTTGCGGGAGAACATCTCCGCCGCGACCGAGTCGCCGACGATCCTCTTCACCTCCTCGGCGTCGGGCCAGATGTCGCGCAGGAAGACGGGCTCGCCGTTGCGGTCCTCGCCCAGGGGCTCGTTGTTCAAGTCGATGTCCATCCGGCCGGCCAGCGCGTAGGCGACGACGAGCGGCGGGCTCGCCAGGTAGTTCGCTTTGACGTGCTGGTTGATGCGGCCCTCGAAGTTGCGGTTGCCCGAGAGCACGGCGCAGACCGTCAGGTCCTCCTCTTCCACCGCCGCGGCGATCTCCTCCGGCAGCGGGCCGGAGTTGCCGATGCAGGTCGTGCAGCCGTAGCCGACGAGGTGGAACTGCAGCCGCTCCAGGTACTCGGTCAGGCCGGCTTTCTCGAGGTAGTCCGTGACGACAGTGGAGCCCGGCGCCAGCGAGGTCTTCACCCAGGGCTTGCGCTCGAGCCCTCGTTCGACCGCGTTGCGGGCGAGCAGGCCGGCGCCGAGCATCACGCTCGGGTTGGAGGTGTTGGTGCAGCTGGTGATCGCGGCGATGACGACGCTGCCGTGGTCGAGCTCGAAGGTGGTGCCGTCGGCCATGGTGACCTCGACCTCGTCGCCGTTGCGGTTGGCGAGGACGGTTCCCGCGGCCTGGGCCTCGGTCCCGCCCTGGCTGGCGACGGGGTGCGGCTTGGCGCTTTCGTCGTCGTGATCCTGGGCCGGCGGGTCGGAGGCCGGGAACGACTCCATGCTGGCCTCGTCGGCGGGGCTGACCGTCTCCTCGACCGCGTCGGGCGCCAGCTCCGCCAGCGCCCCCAGGAAAGCCTCTTTGGCCTGGGCGAGCGGGACCCGGTCCTGCGGGCGTTTCGGCCCGGCGATGCTGGGCACGACGTCGCCGAGGTCGAGCTCCAGCGTCTCCGAGAAGACGGGGTCGGGGCTCGAGGCGTCGTGGAACAGCCCCTGCTCGCGGGCGTAGGCGTCGACCAGCTCGATCGTCTCGGTCGGGCGGCCGGTGAGGTCGAGGTAGCGGAGGGTCTCGGCGTCGACCGGGAAGATCGCGCAGG
>JALYWY010000418.1 GCA_030852475.1 Actinomycetota bacterium
GGATCCGTCTGAATGGGTACTGCGAAGTCACATGGGATTGAAGCCGCTGTTCGCCGCTGCCTTGGTCGCCCTCTCCCTCGGCCTTGCCGCTTGCGGGGACAGCGGCTCCGATTCCACCACCGACGCCGCCCCGCAGGAAACCTCCCCGCAGGGGCAGGAATCCGGCACGGGCGAAACCAAAGCTCCCGACGGCGAAACGCCCGAGAGCGAAACCACGCCCGGGGGCGAGGCGGCGAGGTCCGAAAAAGTCGACATCATCGAATTCACCTACCAGCCCGACCCGGTCGTGGTCCAGGCCGGCGGCAAGGTGATCTGGCAGAACCAGGACGCCGCCCCCCACACCGCGACCGCCGACGACGGCAGCTGGGACACCGGCACGATCGAGAAAGGCAAGATCGGCTCTGAAAGCTTCAAGGAGCCCGGCACCTTCGCCTACTTCTGCGAGATTCATCCCGACATGCGCGGCACCGTCGAAGTCGTCGAATAGGGAGGGGTCCACATGCCTTGGTGGCTTGCGCGCAAAGCCGCGCCTCACGTCTGGAAGCGGGTCCCGTGGGCGAAAGTCTGGGTGGTGACGCTGTGGCTGCTGAAGAAAGGCCAGGACCGGATCCAGCAGAACCTCAGCCAGCACGAGCAGAGCGAGTTCTGGAACCTGATCAAGAAGTCGAAGGGCAAACCCGGCAACCTCAGCAAGCGGGACAAAACCCGCGTCAAGAACCTGGTCGGCAAGGCGATCCGCGGCTAAGGCCGACGGGCCTAAAACCCCTTACATAGGCCGGGTTTTAGGCCCATCGACATCGAGCGTGGAAAGATCCCGCCGTGGCCGAGGGGGAACGAGACGATCTAGCGGAGCTGCTTGCCCGGCGGGCGCTGACCGAGGACGCGGCGCGGCCCGACGCGGTGGAGAAAAGGCACGCGGCCGGCGGGCGCACGGCGCGGGAGAACCTCGAGGACCTGGTCGACCCCGGCTCCTTCGTCGAGTACGGCCGCTACGCGATCGCCGCCCAGCGCGGCCGGCGCGAGCTCGAGGACCTGATCGCCCGCACCCCTGCCGACGGTCTGATCGGCGGCACCGCTCGCGTCAACGGCGATCTCTTCGAGGCGGAGCGCGCCGCCTGCGCGGTCCTCTCCTACGACTACACGGTGCTGGCCGGGACGCAGGGCGCCCTCGGCCACCGCAAGAAGGACCGGCTCTTCGAGCTGATCGAGCGGATGCGCCTGCCCGTCGTCTTCTACGCCGAGGGCGGGGGAGGGCGGCCCGGCGACACCGACTACCCGGTCGTCTCCGCCCTCGACACCCGCGCCTTCGCGCTCTGGGCCAAGCTCTCCGGCCTGGTGCCGCGGATCGCGATCGTCCACGGCCGCTGCTTCGCCGGCAACGCGGTGATCGCCGGCTGCGCCGACCTGATCGTCGCCACCGAGGGCAGCTCCTTGGGAATGGGCGGGCCGGCGATGATCGCCGGCGGCGGCCTCGGCGACGTCCACCCCGACGCGGTCGGGCCGCTGGAGACGCAGGCCCGCAACGGCGTCGTCGACGTCGAGGCCGCCGACGAGGCGGAGGCGACGGCGGCGACGAAGAAGCTGCTCTCCTACTTCCAGGGCGCGACCGCGCCCGGCGCCGAACCCGACCAGGCGCGCCTGCGCGAGCTCGTCCCCGAGCGCAGGCGCCGCGCCTACGACCCGCGGCCGATCGTCGAGACGCTCGCCGACGAGGGGTCGGTCACCTTCCTGCGCGAGCGCTTCGCGCCGGAGATGGTGACGGCGCTGGCGCGGATCGAGGGCCGCCCGCTCGGCGTGATCGCCAACGACACCCGCCACACCGCCGGCGCGGTCACCAGCGAGGCCGCCGACAAGGCGGCGCGGCTGCTGCAGCTCTGCGACGCCTTCGGGCTGCCGGTTCTCTCCCTCGTCGACACCCCCGGCTACATGGTCGGCCCCGAGGCCGAGGCGACCGGCCTGGTCCGCCACGCCTCGCGGCTGCTGGTCGCCGGCGCGGCGCTGCGGACGCCGCTGATCGCCGTGGTCCTGCGGCGCGGCTACGGCCTCGGCGCCCAGGCGATGGTCGGCGGCAGCCTCCACGAGCCGCTGCTGACGGTCGCCTGGCCGAGCGCCCACCTCGGGCCGATGGGGCTGGAGGGGGCGGTGCGGCTGGCGCTGCGCAAGGAGCTCGAGGAGATCCCCGACGAGGCCGAGCGCGAGCAGCGCGTCCGCGACCTCACCGCCGCGGCCGAAGAGAACGCGAAGGCGCTCAACGCCGCGGCGCTGTTCGAGCTCGACGACGTGATCGACCCGGCCGAGACGCGCGGCCTCGTCGCCTCGACTCTCACCGCTGCCGGCGACGCCCGCCCGCCCGGCGCCCACCGCTTCGTCGACACCTGGTGAGCGCGCTCACCAGAGCGCGTCGTGTTCCTCCATCACGCCGAGGCCGGTGGCGAGCTCGACGCCGCCGAGCGAGCCGCTGAAGCCGCCGAAGCGGTGGCGGTAGCGGGACTTGATCAGCAGGTAGTTCTCGTCGTGGGCGTGCTGGGACTCGGCGGTGAAGTCGAGCCTTTCGCCTTCGGGAAGGTCGATCCCCTCCATGCCGCGGAAGCGGACCGGGGGCGGCTCGGAAGGCTCGCCGTCGACCCAGATCGCCCGCTCGCTGCCCTCGGGCGGGTCGTTGATGCCCTCGACGAGGTTCCAGGCGAGGGATCGCCCCTCGACCGACTCGCCGATTCCCGCCGACCAGCGCCAGCTCGTCTGCCGCTGGTGGAAGCCGGCCGACTTGTCGTCGACGCCGCGACCGCTGACCTGCCAGCGCCGCCCCGGCACCTCGACCGTCCCCTCGACCGGCATCCCCGCCCGCTTGCGGGTCCAGGCCCATGACTTCCCGCTCGGGCAGGTCGTCTCGACCGGGGTCACCTCGCCGAGCCGCAGGCTGGCGCGCAGGTCGGGGCCGTCGATCTCCAGCCGCGGCCCCTCCAGGATCACCTCGCGACTGCCGGGCAGCAGCGAGGTGTGGGCGTCGTGGCGTTGCCCTTGGCGGTCGAGGAAGACCCAGAACGACTGGCTGAGCGGACCGACCTCGGCGCGCGCCGCGCAGAGCATCAGCTCATCGGCGAAGAGGGCGACGTAGCGCCAGCGCTTGCGCAGCTGGCCGTTGTCGAAGAGGCCCATCGCGTCCCGATCCACCGGGCGAAGGTACCGCCTCTGCCCGGATCTTTAGGCTCGGCGCGTGGACCAGGTCGTCCAGATCGTCGGCGCGCTGCTGATCCTCGCCGCCTTCGCGGCGGTCCAGTTCGAGCGCATGCGCCCCGACTCGCGCGTCTACCTGGCGCTCAACCTCGTCGGCTCGGCGATCCTCGCCGTGCTCGCCTGGCACGAGTCGCAGTGGGGCTTCCTCCTCCTGGAGGGAGTCTGGGCAGTCGTCTCCGCCTGGGGCCTATACCGCTTGCTGCTGCAACCGCGCGGCTAGGTTTTTCATCCCCCGCTGGAGCGCCGCCTCGGCCGCCCCCGCCCAGTCGGTCGGCCGGTCCGGCGGCCGCTCCACTCCGGCGTCGCGCAGCGTCGCGATGTCCTTGAACTTGAGCAGGTCCTCCTTGCCCTCGATCAGGGCGCCGCGCAGCGCCGGCCGCCGCTCGCGGATCGCGTTGTCGAGGATCGCCTCCAGCGAGCCGTGCTCGCGCAGCAGCTCGGCCGCGGTCTTCGGTCCCACTCCTTTGGCGCCGGGCAGCCCGTCGGAAGGATCGCCGCGCAGGGCGATGAAGTCGGGAACCAGCTCCGGGTCGATCCCGTAGCGCTCGCGCACCTCCGCCGGCCCCACCTCTTCGGCGCCTTTGCCACCGCCGGTGCGGACGTAGAGCACGGTCACGTCCTCGCTCGCGCACTGGTACATGTCGCGGTCGCCGGTCAGCAGCAGCGCCCGGCCGCCGGCTTCCGCCTCCAGCCGCGCGTAGGTGCCGAGCAGGTCGTCGGCCTCGAGGTACTCGGCCGTCGCCACCGTCCACCCGAAAGCCTCGAAGAACTCGCGCGAGTCGGCGAACTGGTGGGGCAGCTCGTCGGGCATCGCCTCCTCGCGCTCGGCGTGGTAGGCGGGGTAGAGCTCGGTCCGGTAGGCGGCCGCGTCGGGGCCGAAGCAGAGGACCACCGCCCGCGGCCGGTGCGCTTCGACCTCGCGCAGGATCAGGTTCGCCGTCCCCAGCAGCGCGTTCACCGGCCTCCCGTCCGGCCCGACGATCTTGCTCGGCAGCGCGTAGAAGGCGCGGAAGAGCATCGAGGGGGCGTCGACGGCGAGCAGCGGCGCGGGCACGTTTGCACTTATACGGGTTCGGCTACCTCCATGGAATGGAGCCGCGCATCCCGCCGGGCAATCGCCGCCGGATCGGGCCGCTGAACGCGGCGATCGTCTGGGCGATCGGGCGCGCCAGCGGCGGCCGGCCGCCGAACGTCTTCACCACGCTCGCCCGCAATCGCGGCCTCTTCCGCCGCTGGCTCTTCTTCGCCGGCGGCCTGATGCCGGGCGGCAAGCTGCCGCGCCCCGACACCGAGCTGGTGATCCTCCGCGTCTCCCACAACACGGGCTGCGACTACGAGTGGTCCCACCACGAGCGCATCGCCCAGAGCGCGGGTTTCAGCGCTGAGGAGGTCGAGCGCGTCCGCTCCGGGCCCGACGCGCCCGGCTGGACGCCGCGCCAGCAGCGACTCCTCCGCGCCTGCGACGAGGTTCACGCCGACGGCGCGATCGGCGAGGAGACCTGGGCCGGACTCGCCGCCGAGCTCGACGACCGCCTCCTGATCGAGCTCTGCCTGCTGATCGGCCACTACGAGATGCTGGCGATGACGCTGAACTCCCTCCGCGTCCAGCTAGACCCGCCTGCAAAGCGGATCGGCTGAGTCGACAGCGGCGGCTGGTTAGAGTCGGGCCGCGTGAAGGCCCTCGAGATCAAGGACTTGGAGAAGCGCTACCCGACCGGGGTGGAGGCGCTGCGCGGCGTCTCGGTCGACATCGAGCCGGGCGCCATCTACGGCCTGCTCGGCCCCAACGGCGCCGGCAAGTCGACCTTGATCCACTGCACCACCGGCCTCGCGCAGCCGACCGGAGGCTCGATCGAGATCTTCGGCCACGACGCGATCGACCACTACGCCGAGGCCCGCCAGGCGGTCGGGTTGGCGCCCCAGGAGCCCAACCTCGACTGGTTCCTCACCGCCGAGGAGACGCTCGACTACCACGCCGGCTACTTCGGGATGCCCCGCGGAGAACGTCGCGAGCGCGCCAGGGAGCTGCTGGAGACCTTCTCGCTGACCGAGAAGAAGGACGAACGCACCCGCACCCTCTCCGGCGGGATGAAACGGCGCTTGATCCTGGCCCGCGCGATCATGCACCGCCCGCGCCTGCTGATCCTCGACGAGCCGACCGCCGGCGTCGACGTCGAGCTCCGCCTCGAGCTCTGGCACTACGTCCAGAAAATCAACCAGGAGGGGACGACGATCCTCCTCACCACGCATTACCTTGAGGAGGCCGAGCAGCTCTGCGACCGGATCGCCTTCATCGCCGAGGGTCAGATCGTCGCCGAGGGGACCAGCGGCGAGCTGGCCGAGCGCTTCGAAGTGCCGAACCTCGAGGACGCCTACCTGGCGCTGGTCGGGCGTAAAGAGCTCTCCCGATCGCACATCGAGGTGGCGCCGGAGGTGGAGGCGTGAGCGCCGCCCAGATACGCCTCGCGACCCTCTGGCGCCGCGAGGTCAACCGCTTCATGAAGATCAAGAAGCAGACGATCGGGGCGCCGCTGCTGGAAACCTTCCTCTACATCTCGGTCTTCGGCGCCGCCCTCGGCTCGCGGATCGACCAGCTGCACGGGATCGACTACGTCGTCTTCGTCATCCCCGGCCTGATCATGATGGCCTGGG
>JALYWY010000422.1 GCA_030852475.1 Actinomycetota bacterium
TCTCGGTCGCGCTCGGCGTCTTCAAGAAACTCGTCGGCTTCGACCTGCTGGCCGACCTGGCCGAGTTCTTCAACGCCTTCAGCGGCATGGTCGAGGGCTTCCAGGCGCGGGCCAAGCGCGTCAACAAACTGCTCTCCGACCCGGAGACCTGCTTCCTCGTCGTCTGCGGCCCCCAGGGCGAGCCGATCGACGAGGCCGTCTACTTCCACCGCAAGCTGGTCGAGGCGAAGCTGCCCTTCGGCGGCGTCATCGTCAACAAGGTCCACTACCCCGCCGACGAGCTCCACGCCGAGGTCGAAGACCTGCCGGAGACCCTCGCCGAGAAACTCGGCGACGCCAACTTCGCCAAACGCGTCGCCGACAACTTCGCCGACTACCAGGCCCTAGCCGAGCGCGATGCCCGCAACATCGACCACCTCGCCAACGAGCTCCGCACCAGCTGCGTGATCCGCGTCCCCTACCTGGACGAGGACGTCCACGACCTCCGCGGCCTCACCGAGATCGATCGCTACCTCTTCGCCACCGCCGAGGAGCGGGTGGAGATGGCCGCGGGCCGAGCCTGACCCAGTCAGCGGGCGCGGCGCGAGTACTCGAACTCGAGGTGGCTGACCTCCCAGTCGGCGTCCTCGGGCACCGGGAAGAGATGGCGCACGCGGGGGGTGTCGATTTTCTCCCGGTGCTGGATGTCGCGGTCGGAGTCGGCCGGCCATTCGATCGAGTCGCCGTGCGAACCGGAGACCTCCTCGAGCCACGGGGTGGCCGTGATCTTGATCTCGTCTTCGGCCGGGACCGGCTCCATGATGCGGGTCTCCTGCTCCACGTACTCCTCCTCCGGTAGTTCGTCGACGGGCAGCTGAAGTTCGGCGGATGGTTCGGGCTCGATCGCTTCGATCGAGATCTCCTCGGCCTCGGGCTCCGGAGCGAAGATCTCGGGCTCGGGCTCGAAGGACTCCGAGACGGTGATCTGGGCGTCGCCTTCGGCCAGCCCGTTGACGATCAGGGTCTCGTCGGCGACGGTGCTGAGGTCGTTGCCGAGCTCTCCCAGCGCGGCTTCGCGCAGGAGCCTGCGGGTCCCCTCCTCGATCCAGGTCGCCAGCTCTACGGCGCGCTCCACCGGGCGGCCGTTCATCATCGCCCGCTCCAGACCGAGCACCTCCTCGACCTTTTCGCCGGCCTCGATCCGATCCATCTCCTCGTCGGCGATCAGCGCCGCCGCCCGCAGCGGCAGCGAGGCGCCGACCGGGCCATGGCCCTCCAGCACCGCCCGCATCGCCAGCAGGTGGTCGCTCAGTCCCTCCAGCGCGGTGGCGCGCTCGCAGCCCATCTCGAAGCGGCCGACCGCCCAGGTGAGGGCATTGTCCGGATCCGGCCGCGCCTCCAACGCGGTCCCGAACTCGATCAGCTCCTCGGCCTCGGCCTCGCTGAGGCGGTAGCCGCCGGGGCGGGTCGCCGGGGCGCCGGTGGCGATCCGCCGCCAGCAGCCCTCGCCGGTCGGCGCGAAGGCGTACGGGCCCATGCCGATGCCGCCGCCCTTGAAGAGCCTCATCACGCTGATCAGCTCGCGCAGTTGCAGCAGTGCGGAGTCGACCCCGTCCTCGGGGTCCTGCTCGGCAACCGCCAGGTACTGCGGCTCCCAGGCCGCGCGACCCATCCCCTCGCTGCGCATCGCCTCGACCGGCGCCTCGACCGAGTCGGCGCGGACGATGCGGACGCCGCGCGGCAGTTGCAGGCGCGGCATCGACATCCGCAGGCCGACGATCGGCGCGATCAGCGCCTCGGCGTCGTCTGCGTCGCGCGCTTCGGCGTCGAGAGTCGCAAGCGCCGTCTCGAGCCGCTCGCGGTCGAGGGCGAAACCGGCGGAGCCCTCCCAGAGCTCGGCGAAGAAGGTGATCAGCATCAGCTCGGCGCGCTGGCCCGGATCGGCGGGAACGTTCTCCCCCCGCTCCTCCAGATAAGGAGCGGCGACCCCTGCTTCGACCGCCGCCTCACGGGCGGGCGCGAAGCTCGGCAGCGCCCGCAGCTCGTCGCCGTGCTCGACGACGTAGCGGCCGGTCATCGGCACGTAGCTGTAGAAGGCGGACTCGTCGCCGCTGTCGGTGGCGACGTCGAAGGGAATCTCCTCCCCCATCGCGACCAGCGAGCTCAGCCGCGTGGCGGCCTCGGTGGCGAGGCGCTTGATCGATTCGTTCAGGAGGAAATCACGCACGCCTCGGGCTTCCGCCTACGCGGCGACCCTCCTGCGCATGAATGATCGCTTGCAGCCGGTAACTCAGGCAGCGGCCGTTTGACGCGCTCCTGCCGGATCGGCCGCGTCGCCAAGCAGCCAGCGCATACCGTAGCTGCGCATGTCCTCCACCAGGGGCACCAGGGCCTCGCCTTTCGGCGTCAGCGCGTACTCGACGCGGGGCGGCACCTCGGGGTAGGTGTGGCGGGCGACGATTCCTTCCTCCTCCAGCGCCCGCAGGCGCAGGGAGAGGGTGCGGGGGCTGATCCCCTCGAGCGAGCGCTCGAGCTCGCAGAAGCGGGCGCTGCCCTCGGCGAGGTCGCGGATCAGCAGCAGCGTCCACTTGCCGCAGACGACTTCGGCGGTCTTGCAGACGGGGCAGCTCGAGTTGCTCTCGGCACTCATGCTTCACCAAGTGTAGCCACATGGCTTCACTTACTGAAGCTATGGAGCGCAGCGGGGAATCAGCCGTCGTAGCGGCCCTTGAAGACCGGCACGATTTTGAGCACGTTGATCTTGTAGCGGGTGCCGGTCGGCTCGTAGACGAAGGTGGTCGGCATCTGCGTGTCGACTTCGAGCAGCTGGCAGGTTTCCGAGCCGGAGAGGCATTTCGGTTCGCCGAAGATCGCCTCGACATCATCGGAGACGAGGAAGAGCGGCTTGCGCGTCTTCGGGCTGATGCCCATGTAGGTGACGACCTGGGCTTTCGGACTCGGCAGCGCCGCCGGCGGGACCACTTCCTGCCTCACCTCGGGCTCGCCCTTCTCCTTTTTGCCGTTGGGGAGGGTCCGCGTACTGCTGATCTTGACGTTGGCGGAGAAGGTGAAGAGCCGGAGTTCGCCCGGGCTTACGGCGTCGTCACTCGGCGGCGGGCTTTCGGGGGCTGGCGGCGGGGATTCGATCGGTTCGCTCGGGCTGGAGGTGCCGGGCGAGGTGCCACCGTTTTCGCCGGTCGAAGTCGACGTGCTCGAGCTCGTGCTCTGCTCGGGCAGACCCCCGGTGGCGGGAGCACCGGTGTAGCGCTGCTTGAACGGGTTGGTCGGGCTCCGGCGGGAAAGCCGCTTGCGGTAGTCGCGCAGTCCCGGCTGCGCCTCGACGACGGTCAGGCTCGAAGCCTGCGCGGCGCCGGTCGAGTTCCCCGGGGTGACGGCTTGGGGGTCGGTTTCGGGCTCCGGCTTTCCCAGCAGGAAGGGCAGGGCAACGATCGCCACAACGATCAGCGCCACAAGCGGCAACAGGCGCCGGTCAACCAGATCGTGGTAGAGGTCCGAGAGGAAGCTCGGAACCTTCACATTCTTCAGGTCGGGCTTCTTCAGCTCGGGTCCAAGCCGTTTCATGGCGTCCCTTCAGTCGTCATCGAAGCGGGTTCCGCTTCAGCCGGGCCACCGACGGTGGCCCCGCCGGTCACGCCCTCGCTGGGCGGAGTCAGGTAGGTGGTGATGGAAAAGGTGGCTTCCAGCGCCGGGAACGGTTTGCCCTCGGCGGCGGTGAGCGAGAAGCCGTTGATAGTGAAGAGCCGCCCGTCGACCACAACCTCGCCAGCTTTGGTCTCGACCAGCGAATCGAGGCCCTTGATGAAGTCGGCGATCTCGAAGAATTCGCCGCTGAAGGTGAGTTCGTATGGCATCGCCGCAAGACCAGCCGGCCCCACCGCGGCTCCCAGCGGCAGCGTCGAGGCCGCCACCTCGGTCGGCGAGGCTCCTTCCGGTGCCGGTGCGGCGGCGGCTTCTTCCGGCGGCGCTTCTTCACCACCGGCGGCGGACGCCAGCGTCAGGGTGCGGAATTTGACGCCAGCCGAGTCCGCGATGCGGTTCATCTGCACGATCAACGAGGCGGTGTCGTCATCCGCCGGCACCGCCTTGCCGAGCACCACCAGCTCCTCGTAATTGCGAGGGAATTCCTCCCGCGCCTGCAGGGCCATTTCCACTTCCGCTTCGTAGCTCGCCAGCGTCGACTCCAGCTGGTCGGCCTGTTTGCCTAGCTTGTCCGCTTCTTCCCGCTTCGGGCTGAGCAGCAGCATCCAGAAGCCGGCGGCCAGCACGGCGATCACGACCATCGCCGCGATCAGCTTCTTCGAGGAGGACGAATCCAGCTTCATCTCAGCCTTCCTCTTCTTCCGCTTCTTCGGATTCCTCGGATTCTTCCGGCGCCGGAGGTGGCACCGGTTCCCCCGGCGTGGTGGTGACCGGGACAGGGGCCGCGTCGAAAGCGACGAGCAGCGAGAACTGGGCGATGAAATCCCTCGTCTGGCAGTCGGCGTTGCCGCCTTCCGCGGCCGCTTCGCCGCTGCCGGCGGCCGTCGCGCTGGCGGATTCTTCTCCGAGCTCAGAGGATTCGACTCCGACGCGAGTCACTCCGTCGATGTCCTTCAGCGCGGTCACGAACCCGGCCACCGCCTCCTGTCCCGTCGCGCAGCCCTTGATTTCCAGTGCCGGACCGGCCGCCGCCCCTCGCAGGGTCGCACTGCCGCCGCCTTCGCCTACAGCGGCATTCGGCGACGCGCTCGCGGTGATGCTGACCAGCCAGGCGTCCTCGGGAAGGATCAGCGAGAGTTCCCGCATCACCCGCTCCCAGTCGAAGCGGCTGTCGGCGAGGCTGCCGATCGTCATCTCCCGCTGCTGCTGCAGGGTCTGGAACTGGGTGTAGGCCGAGAGCTCTTCCGCGCGCGCTTTCGCGGTTGCGTTTTCGCGCTCTAGCTGCGCCACTTCCGCCTTTCGCTCCGAGACCTGGTTGCCGGCGAGCACCAGCAGGGCGACGCCGACGAGGGCGAGTGCGAGAGCACCGACGAGGAGGTAGGGCATCGGGCCGGTGCGCATCGGCGCGCTGGCGCCACGGCGCTCCTCAGGTGGAATCAGGTTGACGGGACGCATCTCAGTTCTCCAGAGCCAGTCCGTAGGCGAGAGTCAGCCGCGCGGCGATGTCCCCCTGGTAGCCCGCGAAGGCCGGCGGCAGCGCGGCGGAGAAAGGAAGGTCGATGCTGCTGTCCATTGCACTCACCAGGCCGGGGATAGCGCTGCCGGGGCCGCAGAGGACGATCTGCCCGACGGGAACGGCGCCCTCCTGGGCCGCGTAGTAGTCGAGGGACATCCGCAACTCGTCGGCCAGGCTGGCGACTCCTTCTTCGAGGGCGGCCCGGGCACGGGAGACGATCTCGGGATCACCTTCGATCTGCTCGACTGGACGACCGAGACCCACGTGCATCAGCCACTGGGAGGCGTGATCGGGGACCAGCCCGGTCTCGGAGGCGAGGCGGCTGACGATTCCCTCCAGTCCCACCATCGAAACGCGGGTGAAAAGACAGGAACGACCGCGAGCGACAGCGAGATTCATGATGTCGCCGACGTTGCAGTAGATGACCGCCTCTCCCCCCGCCGGCCCAGCCGAACCGCCATCGTCAGGAATCGGCATCCCGGCGCCGGCGACATCGGAGAGGGCGCGGATCATCGCGAAAGCGGAGAGGTCGATCCCGACGGGTTCGAGACCGGCACGGCGAAGCGGCTCGACGAACTGGCTGACCATCTCGCGCCGGGCGGCGACGACGACGACCTCCAATTGCGGCGGTGCTCCGTCCTCATTAGGCACGGCGCCAACCACCTGGTGCTCCAGGATCGCCTGATCGAGCGGCATCGGGATCTGCTCCTGCGCCTGGAAGAGGACCGCCGCCTCGAGCTCCTTCGGGTCCTCGATCGCGGGCAGGCGCAGGGTGCGTACGACGACGCGCTGGTTGCCGATCCCCAGGCGCACCTGCTTCGCGAGCTTGTGCTGAGAGAAGAGCGACTTCAGCGACTGGGCGACGAGATCGGCGTCGGCGACCTCCCCCTCATGGAAGGCGCCCGGCGCCAGGGGCTCGAGCGCGGCCGCCATGAGGCGGCCGGAGTCCACCTCGGCAGCGGCGATGCCGCCGGCCTCGATCTCCACTCCGACCACCCGGCCGGGCTTCTTTTGTCGCCTGATCTGCAGCACGCAGACTCTGAATCGACAAAAAGCCCGCAGAACTTTCGGGCTGCAACTACCTATTTATGGGAGAACCTGGACAGAACGACTAGAAGACGCCTAGATACCAGGCGATCAGTTGCTCTCCCGCCAGCAGGCCGACCAGGCCGCCGAGTGCAAGAAATGGTCCAAACGGGATCGCCTGCTTGCGGGCGGCGGCGCCGTGGCGAGCGATCAGCGCCAGCCCGACGATCGACCCGGCCAGCAGGCCGACGAGGATCGCCGGCGCCACGTCGCGGCCGAGGAAGAGGCCCATCGTCGCCGCCAGCTTGACGTCGCCCAAGCCCATCCCCCGCGGGTAGGCGAGGGCGGCGAGGAAGAACAGCCCTCCGGCGCCGGCGGCCGCCGCGGCGCGTTCGGGCAGGCTCCCCGCGTCGAAGACCGCCACCACCGCCACCCCGAGCAGGGCCGCGACGGCGAGGATCTTGTTGGGGATGACCCGTCGCTCGAGATCGGTCAGGGTGACGGCCAACAGCATCGTGACGAAGATCAGGCCCAGCGCGACCTCACCCGGATCACCCCAGAGGACGGCGACGGTGAGGGCGTAGAGCGCTGCCAGGGCCAGCTCGGTCAGCGGGTAGCGGACGGAGATCTTGGCGCCGCAGCAACGCGCCCGTCCCCGCAGCAGCAGCCAGGAGACGACGGGAACGTTGTCGTAGGCGGCGATCTGCGCGCCGCAGGCGGGGCAGCGCGAGCGCGGTCCGACGATCGATTCCCCCTGCGGCACCCGATGGGCGACGACGGTGATGAAGCTGCCGGCCAGGAGCCCCCCGAGGGAGGCGAAGGCCGCGGCGGGCACCACGCTCAGCCTCCGTCGATCGGGGTCGTGGTGTCGATCTCCAGACGGCTCGCCATCTCCGGGTGGTCGTACATGACCGCCAGGGCGTCGTCCGATTTCGCCCGCTCGACGGAGAGCGCGAAACCGAGCCGCTCACCGGCGGGGATCGTGTACGGGCTGGCGTTGAATTCCATCGTCAGGCGCACTTTTTCCCATTTCGCGTGCCACCAGGTACCTCCTCCTGGGCTGTAGGCCCAATACGAAAAGCCTTTGGCTTTGTCGGTGAGGAAGGTGTCGGTGAAGCTGCTGGCGCCTTCCGAGCGGCGGAAGAGGTAGATGCAGATCTGGCCGTTGTAGCCCGCGTTGGTGGTGATGGTGCGGGTGTAGAACTCGAGCGTGACCTTGCCGGTCATTTTGAAGGCGGTGGCCATCGGATCGGTAACCCAGCGGTGGACCTTCGCCTCTTTGTTGGTCGTGCCTTTGGGGTCGTAGTTGCAGCCGGTGCTGTCGTCGCGAAGGATCTGGATCCCCTTGTCGGTGTCGGGCGTCGGCTCCAGGTAGAAGTCGTCGGCGTAGTCGAAGTAGGCCGGGTTCAGCGGGTCCAGGTAGTCGGGGTCGGGCGGAGGGCCGAGCAGGAGCGCGTCGGGGGCGCCTTTGGTACTCCCGGTTTTCACCCCGTCCGAGCACCGGCCGAGCGTGTTGTGGAGCAGATGGTTGCCGGCGATTTCCTGACGGATGGTGGGAGCGACGGCCGCGCAGGGAGTGTCGGAGAGGTAGAACTGCTGCGCGGTGACGACCCCGCTGGCGCCCGGGACCGGATCGCTGAGGGAGCTGTCGGTCGGGTCGATGAAGTCCGAGGTGACTTCGACGTAGCCCCGTTCGCCCGCCTGATTGCCGGGTTTGTCGAGCCTGACGGCGACGACGATCTCCTTGTAGTCCTGGGTCCCCGGACAGGTGGTGGCAGGACAGCTCGTGTCGTCGCGCCAGACCACGTAGCGGTAGACCTTGCCGCTGACGTCGCCGCTCGTGAAGGGAGTGGGACCGGGTGCGACGACACCCCCGGTGATGAAGCCGCCGCCGAAGAGGCTCCCTCCGTTGACGACCATGTTCGCGTAGTCCCCTTTGGGGCTCCTGCTCAGGGCATAGGTGCCGTTGAGGACGCGGTAGTTGGGGCTGAGCGGGTTGGTCGACGGGTTCGGGACGTCCGTCATCGCCAGTTCTTTGTTGCTGAGGCTGCGCAGGGTCTCCAGCTCCAACTGGGCCCGGTTCAGCGCCACCTGGGTCGCCTTCGCCCGCTGAGCGTTTTTGCTGGCGGAGGTGAGCACGCCGAAGGTGGCGGCGGCGCCGAGCGCCAGCACCAGGGAGGCGACGACCACCTCGATCAGGGTCAACCCCGCCTGCGGGTCCATCCCGTTCGTTCTCCTTGCCAGCCGGCGCATCGTCATTTCGTCAGGGTCGCGTTGCGCAGGCTGGCGCCGTCGGAGATGGTCAGGGCAGTGGTGGTCCCCTTCGGGTTTGGCATCTGCAGGCGGATGCCGACGTAGGTCGTTCCCGATTGGGATTTCGCCGTGCCGCAGCTGAGTGGATCGACTTCGGTGCTCGGCACGAAGCAGAAGACCTGAGAGCTGTTGATGCCTTTGAAGACGGTTTTCGGAGTTCCGGTCATAACTCCATCGGTCGCCTCGGTGCGGGTGCAGGTGGTCGTCGTGCACTGGTAGGTCACCTGGCATTTGATCGCCGGCGCAGTCGAACTGACTGGTAGCCCGCCGCCGCAGCTGGCGCGTCGGACGTAGGTGAGGAGGGAGACTTTGGAAGCGGAGGCTTCGTCGATACGGACGCCGTTGCGGATCTCGCGGGTCATCCGCTCAAGTGCCCAGCGGGCCGAAGAGACATCCTGGTTGCGCTCGCTGATGTCAGGCTGGGCCCTCATCGTGCTGATCACCATCGAGCCGACCGCTCCGAGGAGGATGACGCTCATCATCGAAGCGACGAGCAGCTCGATCAGGGTCAGCCCCGCCTCGTCGGTGCGCAGCCGTGAAAGCGCCCGGTGCCATCGCCCGCTCACCGACCCACCACCTTGAAGGCCCTCTTGGTGGGAACCGGCTCGGGCGTCCCCACCGCGTTGACCGCTTTCACCTGAAAGACATGGCGACCGAGACCGAGCCGTTTCAGCTTCACCGGCGAGGCGCATCCCCGCCAGCGTTCGCGGTCGAGCTTGCACTTGAAGCTCGTCCCCTCCTGCCCGGTCGAATCGGTGAAACGGAAGATCGGCCGGCGGGCGCGCGTCTTGCTCGCGGGAGCGAAGGTGATTTGGGTCCGGGGGGTCACGTAGACGACTCCTTTGCTCCCTCCCCCACGAGAGCCGCCGCCCGGGCCGTTTCCACCGGACCCACCGGTGCTGCCCGTGCCGCCTTCATCGGTCGGCGGGGGCGGAGGCGGAGGCGGCGGAGGAGGAGGCGGCGGCGGAGGCGGGGGGCTTTCGGGCTGATGGGCGTAGGAGACGGGCGCCGAGCAGGGAGAGGTATCGCCGTTGGTGTCCGTAGCGGTAGCCCGGAACGAGGTGCTCGAGCTGGCGGTCACGGTCACCGGGATGCCGCTTCCCCCCAGTTCGACCTGGGAGCCGGTGGCGATCGGGACCCCGGAGCAGTCGGGGGTCGTGTAGATCTTGATCGAGGTGTTCGGGTCGGACTGACCCTTGATCCGCGGCGCCAGCGAAGTCCCGGGGGAGGCCGGATCGGTGCTGAGCTGAGACGGAGTCGGCGGTCCCAGCGGCGCGAAGTTGCCGGTCGAGGCGAGCAGGGTGCCACTGCTGAAATGGTCGTAGACGTCGGCTTCGGCGTCGGGGTCTCCTTCCGTCAGCCGTTCTTCGGTGACGAAGAAGGCGTGGGAGCCGTCTTCGGCGACTGCGCCCGGCAGCAGGCCGGCGGGGAGCGCGGAGTTGCTTGCCAGCGGACCGGTGGAGACCAACGTGACGGCCCCCTCGGTGAATTTGTAGACGTCGACCACGGAATCGGTGTCGGCTGCGGGAACGAGCCGTTCTTCCGTCACCACGAACAGGTGACTGCCGTCGTCGGAGACGTCGGCGAAGCTGGCGTCGAAGGCGCCGTTGCCGGCGGTCGCGGTGGCAGAGAGAAGGGTCGTCATCACCCCCTCGCGGGAGTAGACGTCCTGAAAGGCGTCTTTGTCAGCGCTCGTCAGTTGCTCTGCGGTGGTGAAGAAGACGGCGTCGCTCGACCCATCTGGGGAGATCCATAGGAAAGCGGCCGACACCTCCGCGTTGCCTCCGGTCGGACCGGTGGAGACGAGGTTGGTCGCACCCTCCACCCGTTCGTAGAGGTCGTTCGCATCGTCTTCGTCGGTGGCCTCGAGGCTCTCGCTGGTTTCGAAGAAGACGCGGGTGCCGTCCGAGGAAGCGCCCTTGTAGACGGCGGCCGGTTCCCCGTTACCCCCCGCGGAACCGGCGGAGATGAGCGCAATGCCCCCCGTCGTCCAGTCGTAGACGTCCTGGAAGTCGTCTTTGTCCTGGTCGGAGAGACGTTCGGTGGTCTCGAAGTAGGCGTGGGAGCCGTCGGGGGAGGCACCGCCGTAGGAGACGTTGCAGTCCGCCCCGCTCGGGCATTCGTCGGGAAGCGAAATCTGGACGGTGGTGGCAGCGGTGAGGTTGCGGCGGTAGATGTCGAGCAGTCCGCCGTCGTCGTCACCGGGCACCAACTCCTCTTCGCTCGTGAAGAAGGTGATCGTGCCGTCCGCCGAGGCGCCGCGGAAGGTCGCGTCGAAGTCTCCGTTGCCGCAGCCTTCGCCGGCGCAAGCGGCGCCGCCCGCCGAGACCAGGGTCGTCCCCGCCAGCAGGTCGCGGACGTAGACGTCGTAGTTGGTGTCTTTGTCGCCGGCGGCGAGTTGCTCCTCGGTGCGGAAGAAGACCTTCTGGCCGTTCGCAGCCAGCCCGCCGGGGACGAAGATGGCGGCGAGGTTGGCGTTGCCCTCGCTGACCAGCTGCGTCGTGCTGTCGCCGAGGTTGCGGACGTAGATGTCTTCGGCGAGGTCCTGGTCGCCGGTGACGAGCTTCTCCTCGGTGGCGAAGAAGGCCCTGCCGCCGGCGGAGACGTCGAGGAAAGTGGCGTGATGGCCGTCGTTGCCGCCGATCGGTCCGACCGATACCTGCCGGGTCACGTGGCGTTCGAGCAACTCGTCGTAGGAGCGGACGTAGACGTCGACTCGCGTGTCGGTGTCCCCAGGCACGAGCTTGTCGACGGTGGTGAAGAAGACCGCTTTGCCGTCGCCCGTGGCTCCGGAGAAGGTCGCGGGCGCGGCGGCAGCATCGGTCGCGGGCACCATCCCAATTACGCAGAGAAGGACTGCGATCAGTGAAGCTCGTCGTCGCACCCTTGGGTTATCGACTGAAATGGCCACTCGTTTAAGCCCTCGGTTCCCGCGTCGCCTCGAAAGGCCGAAGGGCGGGCAAGAGCCCGCCCTTCGGCACTTCACGTCTGGCTGAAAGCCAAGACGAGAGGGTCAGATGGCTAGTCCCATTCGGCCGGTGAGCCGTTCGGGCAGCCGCCCTGGCCGGCCGTTTCACACGGGTAGGTCAGGGTGCCGTTGGTGTTCACGACCGAGAATTTCTGGGTCGTTTTAGCGCCCTGGATCGTGATCGTGTAGCCGGTGGTCCCGTTCGGGGTCACCGCGCTGAACGTGGCGTTTTTGAGCGAGGGCTCGATCGCCTCGAGCGCCGTCTCGGTGGCGCCGGCGTAGGTGCCGTTGTCGGTGAAGTAGGTCTCCATCGCGACCTGGGCACTGTGCGCATACTCCTTGGCCTTCGCGTCGCCAGCCTTGTCTTTCTGGTTGAAGAAAGCGGGCAGGGCAATCGCGGCCAGGATGCCGAGAATGAGCATGACGACGAGGAGCTCGATAAGGGTGAAGCCCGCCTCCCTGTCGCCGTTGAGCCGGGCGCCTACTTTGGCCCGGAGATTCTGGAGAAACATTAGAGACCTCCTATGGTCCTAATCGTTTGCGCCAGAGCCCCGTCGCGTGAAGCCACGTGGTGTCTGTCGACCCCGGTGGTAACCCGGCTGACTCCTAGGGAGTCCCGTCGGCTTTGCGCCCCCGCCTCACGACGGGTTTGCCTTTTGCACCGAAGCACTGGCAGATTCATCACCTTGGTCTAATCGACCCGGATGCAGTTCTCTTGATCCCTGAAACTGGGTCTTCATCCAGCCAAAACTTGTCATTGGGCGAGAAACTGGACGGACTATCTACCTGCAATCTCGTAGAAGGCCCCTTTTTGTTAGAGAGCGCAGCGACGAGGAGGCCCGTCCCCACCAGAGCAAAGGTGACGTAGATCGCGTTGAAGAGGTCGGGATCCGAGATGTCCTTCCACAGGTCCCAAAGGAGGAGAGCGACCGCCGCGCCGAGCAGGCCCCGCAGGGGCAGGCGCCCTTGCGGGGCGATCGCGTCCCATCCAAGCAGGGCGAGCAGCAGAGGGGCGTGGTAGTAGAAGTTGTCGACGGGATCGAGCGCCGCGCGCACCAATGCCAGCAGCGCCAGCAGCGCCATCGCTTCAGCGCCGCTCAGGCCCAGACGCCGCCGCTTCAGCGCCAGGCCAAGCGGCAGGACGAAGAAGAGCAGCACGATCAAGGGGTGCGAAAGCTCGCCGACCACGGCCGGCGCCTCCCGCACCGTCGCGACCATTCTCGTCTCCCCCACCCGATGGACTTCGGTCACCTCGGTCGCAACCGGGTACCAGACGCTCCACGGGGTGACCACCCGCCCGGTCGAGGCGGCCTTGCCCTGCACCTCAGAGAACGACTCGGGGGAAACGACGAGGCCGGGCAGGATCAAGAGCGCCGCAACCGCGGCGGCTACCAGGGCAGCCCTGATCCGCCCCGAGGGGAGCGCCATCAAGACGGGGAGGATCCCGAGCACCGCCCACTGCTTCGAGGCGAGCGCCAAGCCGAGGAACAACGCTGCCGCCCAGCGACGATCTTCCGCCGCGGTGGCGACCGCCGCGACCAGGAGCGCGGCGGTGAGAATCTCCTCAGGGTGGCCGCTGCGCAGCGCCTCGACCGTGAGCGGGTTGAAGACGCAGAGCGCGGCAAGGAGAACACGGAAGGATCCCGGTGCCCCCCGCCGCCCGGCGATGGCGGCGAGATAGAGCCCCAGCAGGCCGACGGCGAGGATGCAGGGAAAAGCAGCCCAGCGACAGGTGGTCAGGTCCCCCGCAGGCGCAAGGGCGGCAAAGGGCGCCTGCACGAGAGTGGAGAAGGGACCCATCATCGCGGTTGCGCTGAGGTAGTCGGAGACGTGCCCATGCGCGAGTGCTTCGACCGCCGGGGCCGAGTCGGTCGGCCAGTCCCCCGTGGTCGAGATCGTCGAGACCAGCCAAGCGGCCGCCGCAGCCACCAGCGCAAACGGGATGCAGCGTCTTCCCAGGGAAGCCATGGAACCTCTATCGACAGGATCGGTCGCCGGTTGAACTTGGGCTGACGCCGCGCGCGTTGGCAGGATGCCGCCGATGCTTCGTCGCCTGCCCACCGTCCTCTTTGGGGCGGCGATGGTCGCCTCTGGGGCCCTGCTCCTCGCTTTCGCGACCCAATTGACCTTCCTCGGGGACAGCTGGGAGCTTCTCGTGCGCAGACCCGGGCTCTCGGCCGATGCTCTGCTCGACCCGTTCCACGAACACCTGATCCTCGCCCCCGCGGCCATCTATGAGCTGCTCCTCGCCATCTTCGGGATGGACTCCGCGCTGCCGTTCTTCGTCGTCTCGCTCGGTCTCTTCCTCACCGGCGTCGCCCTCCTCTACGCCTGCCTGCGACCCCGGCTCGGAGACTGGTTGGCCCTCGCCGCCTGCCTGCCGGTCCTCTTCCTCGGCGCGGCGTCCGAAGACCTCCTCTGGGAGTTCCAGATGACCTTCTTCGGCTCGGTCGCGGCGGGCCTGGGAATGCTGCTCGCCCTGGAGCGAGAAGACCGCCGGAGCGACCGGATCGCCTGCCTGCTGCTCTGCGTCTCGATGTCCTTCTCGGGTGTCGGCCTCGCCTTCGCCGCCGCGGCGCTCGCCGATCTGCTCTTCGGGCGCAGGCCCCGCCGCAGCCGCGCCTACGTCGCCCTCCTCCCGCTCGCCGCCTACCTCCTCTGGTGGGCCATTTGGGGACAGGCAGGAGGCGGCGGCGGAATCGACGACGCCACTCAACTGCCGCGCGACGTGTTCGACGCGATCGCCGCCGGCCTCTCGTCCCTGCTCGGAAGGTCCCCAGTGGTCTCGGGCGGGCACCCGCCCCTACTGGCCCAACTGCTGCTCGTAGTCCTGCTGGCCGTGGCGGCAGCGCGAATCTGGCGCTCGCGCCCGCTACCGCGGAGTCTGATCGTCGCGGTGACGGTCGCCTTCGCCTACTGGTCCCTGATCTCGCTCGACCAGGGTCTGACCCGAGACCCCACCGCGAGCCGCTACCAGTACCCGAGCGCGGTCTTCATCCTCCTCCTCGCCGGCGAGCTGGTGGGCCGGCCGCCGAGGTCTCGTCCAATCCTGGCCGCGGCCGCCGCGGTCAGCGCGGTTGCCGTCGCCGGGGGGCTGTCGATGCTGCGCCACGAGTACGAGGACTTCTGGCGACCCACCGCGGAGGACACCCGCGCTGTCCTCGCTGCCGTCGACCTCGCGGGGGATAGCGCCAGCTCCAGCCGGCCGCTGCGGCTGCCCGTCGCCGCCCCGGACTTCAACGCGAGCATCGGCGAATACGAGTCCGCCCGGGCCCGATACGGCACCCCCGCCTACTCCGAAGCCGAACTGATGCGACGATCGAACCGGGAGCGGCAGTTCGCGGACCGGACGATGGCCGATGTCCTGGCGCTCCGCCTGAAACCGATCGAGGACAAAGCGAGCAGGCGTTGCCGACCACTTGTCAGCGGCGAGAGCACCGCCTTGCCCTCAGGCCGCTACGAGCTGCGGAGTCCTGGTGGAAACCCTGTCCTGCACCTCGGACGTTTTGCCGATGACTTTCCGGTCGAACTCGGCGACCTACCCGCCGGCGAGACCCGTGCCCTGGCGATTCCCGTCGACCGGGCTCGGCGGATGTGGAAGCTGACGACGGAGTCTCCGCTCCGGATCTGCGGCTAGCGGATCTTGTCGTAGAGGCTGAAGATCGGCAGGTACATCGCGATCACGATGAAGCCGACGACGCCGCCGACGAAGACGATCATCACCGGCTCGATCAGCGAGGTCAGCGCTTTCACCTTGGCATCGACCTCGGCCTCGTAGAAGTCGGCGATTTTCGCCAGCATGTGCTCGAGCTGACCGGTTTCCTCGCCGACCGCGACCATGTGCCCGACCATCGGCGGGAAGATCGCGTTCGACTGGATCGGCCCCGCCAGCGACCCGCCCCGCTTCGCCGACGAGTAGACGTCTTCCATCGCCTGCTCGAGAACGATGTTGCCGGAGGTTTCGCCGGTGATTTTGATCGCCTGCAGCATCGGCACGCCGGCGGAGACCGAGCCGGAGAAGGTGCGCGACCAGCGGGCCAGCGCGACCTTCTGGATCACGTCGCCGATTTTCATCGGCAGGCGGAGGATGAAGCGGTCCCACATGTCTTTGCCTTTCGGCGTCCGCTTCCATTTGAAGAAGGCGACGAAAGAGACGATCAGGCCGGGGATCAGGATGAACCAGTAGCCGGTGATGGCGTCGGATGCCATCACGCAGATCTGGGTCGGGAGCGGCAGGCCCGATTTTTCCTCCGGGTTGTCTTCGCCCAGTTCTTCGAAGATGCCGACGAAGACCGGGATGATGAAGGCGACCACGGCGATCAGCACGACCATCGCGAAGAAGAAGATCAGCGCCGGGTACATCAGCGCCGATTTGACCTGGCGCCGCAGCGCGTCGGATTTCTCCACCTGGTAGGCGATACGGTCGAGCGCGTCCTCCAGGCGCCCCGACTCCTCACCGGAGCGAACCATCGCCCGGTAGAGGCGGTCGAAGACGTCGGGGTGGCGGGCCATCGCCTGCTCGAGGGTGCTACCCGCCTCGATGTCGGCGCGGACGCCGGCGATCGCCTCCTTGATCCGCTCGTCCTGGGTCTGCTCTTCGAGCGTGTGGAGGCTGCGCAGCATCGGCATCCCGGAGGCGACGAGGGTGGCGAACTGGCGGGAGAAGACCGACAGCTCCCGCATGTCGATCCCTTTCCAGGTTCGCCAGAGGTTCTCGACCTTGAACGGCTCGCTCTTCTCGCTGACGTCGAGGACGATCAGGCCGCGCTGGCGCAGTTGCTCGGAGACCTGGGCCTTGGACTCGGCTTCGATCTCGCCGGCGGTCGAGGTGCCGGCGGGGTCCATCGCCCGGAAGGAGAACGTGGTCGCGGCCGTCGCCATCGATCAGCCTCCCTGGGTGTAGGCGGGGGTGCTCGCGGGCGGATAGCCCGGCGCGCCGGCCTGGCCGTTGCCGGCCTGGTATCCACCGCCGCCCTCGCCCAGCAGTCGTTTCAGCTCCTCCGGGACCGAGGCCCGCTGCTCGGCGAGCGAGCGGGTGATCTTGCCGGCGCGGACCAGGCGGGCCAGGTCGGCGTCCATCGTCTGCATCCCGACCGCGCCCGAGGTCTGCACGGCGGCGTAGATCTGGTGCGTCTTGCCCTCGCGGATCAGGTTGCGGATCGCCGGCGTCGGCACCAGCACCTCGGTGGCGACGACGCGGCCCATGCCATCGGCGGTCGGCAGCAGTTGCTGGGTGACGATCCCCTGCAGGGCGATCGAGAGCTGGGTTCGGACCTGACCCTGCTGCTGGGGCGGGAAGACGTCGATGATCCGGTCGACGGTCTGTGCCGTCGACTGGGTGTGGAGGGTGGCGAAGACGAGGTGGCCGGTCTCGGCCGCGGTCAGCGCGGTGGCGATCGTCTCCAGGTCCCTCATCTCGCCGACCAGGATCACGTCGGGGTCCTCTCGCAGGGCGGCGCGGAGGCCGAGGGCGAAGTCGTCGGCGTCGGCGCCGACCTCGCGCTGGTTGACGATCGACTTCTTGTGTTTGTGCAGGAACTCGATCGGGTCCTCGATCGTGAGGATGTGGTCCTGGCGCTCGCTGTTGATCGAGTCGAGCATCGCCGCCAGGGTCGTGCTCTTGCCCGAGCCGGTGGGACCGGTGACGAGGACGAACCCGCGCGGTTTCTGCGTCAGCTCGCGCAGCACCTTCGGCCCCCCGAGCGAGTCGAGCGAGGGGATCTCTTGGGGTACCAGCCGGAAGGCGGCGCTGACCGAGCCACGCTGCAGGAAGCAGTTGACGCGGAAGCGGGCGACGCCCGGAATCGCGTAGGCGAAGTCGAGCTGTTTCTGGTTCTCGAAGCGTTTGCGCTGGTCGTCGTTGAGGATGCTGAAGACGATCTCCCGCGTCTCCTGGCTGGAGAGCACGGGGAAGCCCTCCATCGCCGTGATCTTTCCCTTGTCCCGCATCGCGGGAGGGAAACCAGCGGTCAGGTGCACGTCCGAGGCCCTCACCTCGACCATGCGTCGCAGCACCTCTGAGAAGTCGAAGGACTCGGCAGACATCGCCTTCTACATCGGCAGTTGTCGTGGGTTCCTCAAATGCCGGGCGGGATCACGCGGTGACACGGAGCACCTCCTCGAAGCTGGTCTGGCCGGCCCGCACCTTCACCAGCCCGTCCTCCCTCAGCGTGCACATTCCCTCTTCCCGCGCCGCGGTGCCGATCTCGGCCTCGGAGGCCTGGGACACGGTCATGTCTTTGATCCGCTCGCTCATCTTCATCACCGAGTAGAGCCCGACCCGGCCGCGGTAACCGCTCTGGTTGCAGCGGGCGCAACCGACCGGCTCGTAGGCCTCCAGCTCGGCGCCCACCCGCACCCCTGCCTCGCTCAATGCCTCCGGCCGGACCACGGTCCGCCGCTTGCAGTGGCTGCAGAGCTTGCGGGCAAGGCGTTGGGCGACCACGCAGTCGACCGAGGAGGCGGTGAGAAAGGACTCGATACCCATCTTGGTCAAGCGGGTGATCGCGCCGGGAGCGTCGTTGGTATGCAGGGTCGAGAGCATCATGTGGCCGGTCAGCGCTGCCTCGATCGCGATCCGGGCGGTCTCGCCGTCGCGGATCTCGCCCACCATCACCACGTCGGGGTCGGCGCGCAGGATCGAGCGCAGCCCGGTAGCGAAGTCGAGCCCGGCCTTGCGGTTGACGTTGATCTGGCTGATGCCGTCGAGCTGGTACTCGACCGGGTCCTCGACCGTGATGATCTTCTTGTCGACCGTGTTCATGTCGCGCAGGGCGGCGTAGAGGGTCGTGCTCTTTCCCGAGCCGGTCGGGCCGGTCACGAGGACCGCGCCATAGGCCTGGCGAAAGGCGTCCTCGAAGCGGTGGCGGGCATCGCCGTCCATCCCCAGTTCGTCCAGCGTCCGCTGGGCGTTGTCTTTGTCGAGGATGCGGATCGTCGCCCCCTCGCCGCGCTGCGTCGGCAGCGTCGTGACCCGCAGGTCGACCTTTTTGTCCTCGACGGTGACGCTGACGCGGCCGTCCTGCGGAACCCGCTTCTCGGCGATGTTGAGGTCGCTCATGATCTTCACTCGCGAGATCACCGCGCTGATCATCCGGCTCGGCACGTGGGCCGCCTCGCGGAGGACGCCGTCGATGCGAAAGCGGACCCGCATCTCGCCTTCGGCCGGCTCGAAGTGGACGTCGGAGGCCCCCTCCCCCACCGCCTGGCCGAGGATGCTGTAGACGAGCTTGATCACCGGCGCGTCTTCGGCGCTGACTTCGATGTCGGAGACATCGGCGAGCTCGTCCCCGGCCTCCTCTTCGCCCTCGACGACGGCCTCGCTGACGGCGCTCTGCAGCGTGTTGAGGCGGACGACGAGGGCTTCGATGTCCTCCTCGGCGGCGACGGCGACGCGGCAGTCGAGGCCGGTCGCGAGCTGGATGTCGTCGACCGCGAGGACGTTGGTCGGGTCCGCCATCGCCACCAGCAAGGTCTCCTTGTCGACGAAGCCGACCGGCAGCGCCCGGTAACGGCGGGCGGTGTTGACCGAGATCATGTTGGCCGCCGCCATGTCCACCTGGTAGTCGGAGAGGTCGACGTGGTCGAGGCCGTAGCGCTCGGCGATCGCGCGCGAGAGCTGGTCGCCGTTGATCGAGCCTTCGGTCAGCAGCAGCGCCTCCGGCGGCGCCCCCGCCGTCCGCGCCGCTTCGATCGCCTGCTGGACGCGCTCCTCGGAGACGTAGCCGAGCTCGACGAGGACGTCGGTGACGAACCCGCGCGACCGCCCCCGCGAGAGCGGTGGGGTCAGGCCGGGAGTGCCGTCCTGCCGGTCGAGCTGGGGCGCGGCCGAGCCGCCGGAGTCGGGAACCGGCCGCAGGTGGCTCGGGAAGTCGCTGGATCCCATGCTCAGGGGTGGTAGTCGAGCGTGGGGCCCTCGTAACCGGCGTCGATGACCGCCTGGGCCACGCTCTCCGGGGTCATGTAGCCGTAGTTGACCGAGGCGGTCGGTCCCTGCTGCGCAGCCTCCATCGGCGTCAACACGACCAGCGCCGGCACCCGCTCGACCCCCACCCCACCGGTGAGCGCGGTGTACTTGGCGATGTCCTGGGCGGGCACGATGAAGCTGACGACCTCCGGCAGGCGGGAGAGACCGGCAGTGGCGTCGCGGATCAGGCGATCGTCGATTCCTCCCTCGCGGACGAAGAGCAGGACCACCGTCGCCCCCGACTCGTAAGCGGCGACGACCTCCTCCGGCGGCTCGATCGGCGGCAGCGCCGCCAGCGAGGCGCTGGCAGAGGCCGGCGCTTCGGCTTCCAGCGATTCGACCGAGCCTTCGACCGGGTTGCCGGCTTCCGGCGCGGCTTCTTCGACGATGGCGCCGGCTTCAGGGGTTTCCGCGGCTTCTTCTTCGCCGCCGCCCATCGTCGTCATCAGGAAGATCCCGCCGGCGACCAGCAGCACGCCGATGATGGCGATCTGGAAGATCGGATTGTTGTTCAGCTTCTCCCTCATACGTTCGCTTAATTAGCTCGACAGGAACAGGCCCGAGCTTGAGCGCTGGGCGGGCGGCGGCGACGGGGTGCCGTACCGGTTCAGCAGTTGGCGTTGGGGGGCGAGGCGGTGGCGCCCGTGCACTCGACGTAGGACTGGCGCTCGTAGATCGTCGCGCCGCCGATTTTCGGCGGTTCGAAGCCTTTGTCCTGCCGCACGATGGCGTTGTTGTCGAGGTGGACCGTTTTGCCCGCGATCACGCCGGTGTAGGTGGCGTTGTTTTTGAGGATGATGTGCGAGTTCGGGGCGTAGAGGATGAACTCGTTGTTGCCGCTGTTGTTCGAGAATTCGATCGTCGTCGAGAAGTTCGGCGAGCCCATCACGTAGAAGCCGGGCATGTTGAATTTGCCGATCTCCGGCTGGTACCCCGTCGCGGTGACGTCGGCGTTGTTGTTGATGTCGATCTGCTTTTCGCCCGCTTTGAGGCCGCAGTTCTCCGGCGTGTCGAAGAAGATCCGCACCTGCGCGTCGGCGGCCATCACCAGGTGGGAGTTGTTGCGGATGTACAAGCGGCAGATCCAGTAGTCGCCGCCACTCAGGGTCAAGGTCGTGTTGTTCGAGGCGTAGATCGTGCGCGAGCTCGGATCCCACGGCTCGGTGCTCTTCCACTTGTCGCTGTAGGAGTCCGTCTGGCATTCGGACGGAACTCTCTCCGGCGAGATCTGAGTACACATGAGGAGGCGGCGGTTGCTGTTGTAGGTGGGGTCGGCGATGTTGGTCGGCATGAAGGAGCTGACCGGCGGCAGCGTCACGTTCCCTTCGGTGACCCCGTACCCGCTGCACTGCGTGCCGTTGTTCTCGAAGGTCGCTTTTTTGCCGACCCCGTGGCGGATGTTGCCGCAGACGTTGCCGTTGTTGTGGACGTAGATGTTGCCATTGGTGCCGACGCCGACGCGGGCGTCGGCGTTGTTGTCGATCTCGACGTCGTCGACGCCGATCAGGCCCTCTTTGCCGAGGGCGCTGCCGACCGTCGTCGTTTTGTAGGTGAGGGCGATGCGGCGGCTGACGGTTCCGTTGGTGCCGGTTGCGACCACGGTCATCGTCGGACTGCCCACCGCCGGGCTCGAGCGGTAGACGTAAGTCGAGTCACCGACTTTGCCCGAGATCGCCGGGCACCAGCCGTCGGCGGAGGCGGCGGAGAGGACGAGCGTGTTGCTGCTGACCCCGAGGCAGGGGGTCGCGGTGCTGAAGGCGCTCGCGTAGCGGTTGAGGCGCAGAAGGGCGACGTTGGCCCCGGCGTCGGCGGCGGCGATCGCGCTCTTCGAGTCGCCGTCGCGGTGGCTGCCCTGCTGGACGTTGACCGAGGAGATCACCGCCGCGCTGGCGAAGCCCATGCTCGCAACCATCGCGAAGATCGCGGTCGGTAGCGCCATCCCGCGCTCGCTGCGGCGCAGATCGCGAACCAGCAGGATGAAGCGGTTGATCGCGAACATCGCGGTTTGCATCGGCCGGCGGCGGGAGGCGCTTGAGCCAGCCGCTGCGGGATCTCTTTCCATTTGGACGCGCGTCCTACTCAGTTGCGGGTGCAAGCTGCTCGATCCCACTTGCGCGTTGGCCACCCGCGGCCAGCATCAACTTGAAGTCGTGCGGGCTGGAGGCGTACTCCATCGCCACGTCCTCGGCGATCTTTCCCTCCATCACGTACTGGAGCAGCGACTGGTCGAAGGTGCGCATCCCGTAGTACTCGCCCTCGGCGATCACTTCGGTGATCTTGCCGGTCTCCTCCGGGTTCATGATCAGGTCCTGGACGCGCCCGGTGACGACGAGGATCTCGGAGGCGGGGACGCGGCCGTCGCCGGTGACGTCGGGGACGAGGCGCTGGGCGATCGCCCCCTTCAGGGTCGCCGCCAGCATCACCCGGGCCTGGTGCTGCTGGTGAGGCTCGAAGAAGTCGACGATCCGGTTGATCGTCTCGGTGGCGTCCAGGGTATGGACGGTCGAGAGGACGAGGTGGCCGGTCTCGGCCGCGGACAGCGCCGTGCGGACCGTCTCCTCGTCGCGCATCTCGCCGATCAGGATCACGTCGGGGTCCTGGCGCAGGACGCGCCGCATCGCGCGGGCGAAGCTTTCGGTGTCGGAGCCGACTTCGCGCTGGTTGACGATCGAGTTCTTGTCCGGGTGCAGGTACTCGATCGGGTCCTCGAGGGTGACGATGTGGTCGGTCCGGTTGCGGTTGATGTGGTCGATCATCGCCGCCAGCGTCGTGCTCTTGCCGGAGCCGGTGGTGCCGGTGACGAGGATGATCCCGCGCTGCTCTTCGGCCAGTTTGGTGACGACCGGCGGCAGCCCCAGGTCGTCGACCGAGCGGATGTCGAAGGGGATCGCGCGGCAGACGATCGAGATCGAGCCGCGCTGCTTGAAGGCGTTGACGCGGAACCGCGACAATCCCTTGATCGAGTAGGAGAAGTCCGCCTCCCCGCATTCCTCGAATTCGGTCAACGACCGCACCTCGGCCATGTCCTGGAAGGCCTGTTCGGTGTCCTCGGGCTTCAGTGGCTGGTACCCCTCGAGCGGGGCCAGCTCGCCATGGAGACGAGCCGTCGGCGGAACGCCGACCTTCACATGCAGGTCGGAGCCATCCCGCTCGATCAAAGTGCGCAGGGCTGAGTCGATGTCGAACATCCCGGCCTGTATCGGCCAGTCAGCCAATCCCCTTAATGGTGGGTGGGTGGTAGAGGGATCCGGTCATCCCCTGAGCGAATTGGATCGCGCCCCTATCGGGGCTGGCTCCAGTCAGATGCTGCCCGCCTATGGCGGGCAAAAGACAGATTGCATTTCGCCGCTTCGCGAACATTCGCTCAGGGGACGACCGGATCC